>CAKVNP010000052.1 GCA_934777095.1 uncultured Clostridium sp.
GGATGTAAGAGTTATACCTACTAAGAGTATTCCACAAGGAATAACTTGTATAACAATGTTTAATCCAGAAGCTGAAGTTGAGGAAAATGAAGCAAGTTTAAATGATGCTTTAGAAATGGTTACAACTGGTTCTGTAACTTACGCAGTAAGAGATACAGAAATGGATGGCATACAAATTAAAGAAGGAAATATGCTAGGATTAGTTGAAAATAAGATAAAGAAAGTTGGCGACGACTACTTTACAGTTGCTGAAGAAGTTCTTGATTCAATGGTTAATGAAGATAGTGAGTTAATTACTATATTCTATGGTAAAGACGTTGATGAAAGTAAAATGGAAGAATTCACTTCTAAATTAGAAGAAAAATACGAAGACTTTGATGTTCAGTGCTATAAAGGAGACCAACCTTTATACTACTTCATTATGTCAGTGGAATAATATTTATAGCACAAAAGGCAAGTCCTTTTGTGCTATTTTAGTTAAAGGAGGAAAAAGGGTGGATGTTTCAAGAGATGTTTCTACGCTTAAGGGTGTAGGACCGAAACTTTTAGAGAAGTTGAATAAGTGTGGAATATTTACTATCTTAGATTTACTATTATATTTTCCTAGAGATTATGAATACTTAAGAAGTAATACGCCCATAAGTGAAATTCATGAAGAAGATAAAAATGTACTAAGCTGTAGATGTTTAGAGTATGGTACAGATGTGAGAACAAGAACTGGGAAATTTATTACAACAATTAAATTTGATTATTTAGAGACTATTGTGGAAGGTAAATGGTTTAACCAGAGATTTATAAAAAATACCTTTAAAGCAGGTACAACATATGATTTAATTGGAAAGTTTAAAAAGACGCCAAGGGGATTTGAAATCGTAAATCCCATAGTAGGAGTTAAAGTTGCTAAGGAAAATGAAATTGTTCCTAGGTATAGCTTAAAGGGTGATTTAACGGATAAGATGCTTATTAAATTAATCAGTATGTGTTTAGATGAAGTTAAAATCCAAGATAATCTTCCACGGGCATTAATCGATAAATATGGAATGACAGATTTAGATTTTGCTATTAGAAATATTCATTTTCCAACTGGCAGGGAAGAACTTGAAAAGGCTATTACAAGATTAAAATTCCAAGAGCTATTTACTTACTCTATGAAACTGCTTATTTTAAAAAGAAACTTGAAAACTAAGAATGGAATAGCTTTTGAGCTGAAAGATGAACTTAGGGATTTAAAAGCAGCATTACCTTATTCTTTAACAGAGGCACAGACTAGGGTTGTTAGGGAAATATTAAGAGATCAGAAAAGTAGTTTTCCAATGAATAGGCTTGTTCAAGGAGATGTAGGAAGCGGTAAGACAGTAGTAGCTTTAATTGCATTGTTTAATGTAGTTAAGAATGGATATCAAGGAACTTTGATGGTACCTACAGAAATACTGGCAAATCAGCATTATGAAGAAGCTAAGAAACTCTTAGGTCCCTTTGGTGTACATATAGAATTACTTACAGGAAGTACATCGGCTAAGGAAAAAAGAAGAATAAAAGAACTAATTAAAACTGATGAGCCATTAATAGTGGTTGGAACACATGCGTTAATTCAAGAGGATGTAGAATTTAGTAATTTAGGACTTGTTATTACTGATGAACAGCATAGATTTGGTGTAGAACAAAGAAATAGACTAATTAATAAGGGTAGAAGGCCTGATGTTTTAGTTATGACAGCAACACCTATACCAAGAACGCTGGCTTTATATGTATACTCGGATCTAGATATTTCTGTTATTGATAAGCTTCCTCCAGGAAGAAAGCCTGTAAAAACAGAATTCTATAATGGACCTGAAAGAATAAATGCATATAGATTGGCTTTAGATGAAATTAGAAAAGGCAGGCAGGTATATATAGTATGTCCATTAATAGAAGAGGATGAGAAAAATGATTTAAACTCTGTTGAAAAGCTATATAGAGAATTGAGGGATGATATCTTTAGAGGTATACCTATTGAAATTCTTCATGGAAAGATGAAGCCTAAAGAAAAAGATGAGATTATTACAAGATTTAAAAATGATGAAACGAAAGTTATTATCTCTACTACTGTAATTGAGGTAGGGGTAAATGTACCTAATGCATCTGTGATGATTATTGAAAATGCAGAAAGATTTGGTCTTGCGCAGCTGCATCAGCTTAGGGGAAGAGTAGGTAGAGGTCAGTATGAGTCTTATTGCGTACTTACTGGTAATGCCAAAACAGAAACCACTAAAAAGAGAATGAAGATAATGACAGAATCTACAGATGGTTTTTATATTTCTGAACAGGATTTAAAGCTAAGAGGCTCGGGAGAATTATTCGGCCTTAGGCAAAGTGGAGAAGAGGGTTTAGTTTTATCTAATTTATACGATGATATAAATATACTAAGATGTGCTAGAGAAGAAGGAAAGATTTTATTAAAATCTGATAAGACGGAAGATATTAAAGTTTGCAGGGAAATATGGCAGTCTATTGAAAGATGGAGTAAGTATATATGCTTTAACTAGACGTTAAAGCATGGTGAATGTTGCTGAAGCAAGTGAATGTTGCAAGCAAGTGAATGATGCTAAAGCAAGTGGAAGGCCAGGGGCGGTGAATGTTGCCTATGGCAAGGGAAGGTTACCTGCGGTAAAGAGAAAGGAGCTCTAAATTAGCCTTTGGCAAAATTTATCGCTGGAGTTATATGATGTACCACAGGTAGAGATAGTTGCCGGTGGTAAGGCGAAAAAGATTATATCTGAATTTATACGTTGATATCTGTTGGATGATGTAATAAATAAATTGTTAATGTAGAAATTCTGTGATAAAATGGATATATTAAAATTAAAGGAGGAATTAGGATGAGAATTATAGCAGGAAGAGCAAGAGGACGAAAATTAATACCTCCAGCAACAATGGAAACTAGACCAACTTTAGATAGAGTAAAGGAAGCTATGTTCAGTACAATTCAAAATAGTCTGCCAGATGCAGTTGTTATTGATGTATTTGCAGGTACAGGAAGTCTTGGGCTGGAGGCTGCCAGCAGAGGAGCAAAAGAGGTCTACTTAGTGGATAAAAGCCCTGTAACATATCCTTTATTAAAGGAAAATGTTAATAATTTAAAGTTTGATGATTTTTGTTTCCCGTTAAATATGGATTCATATGATGCATTAAAATCTTTGGCAAAAAAAGGGAAGGTTTTTGATGTAATATTTATTGATCCACCATATTGTAAGGAAATGATACCAGAAGCTATGAAAATAGTTAAAGAAAATAATATGTTAAGCGAAAATGGAATTGTAGTTACTAAAATTGATTCTATTGAAGAAATATATGATGGTTACGAAGATATTGGACTAATTAAGAGTAAAAAATATGGTAATACAACAGTGTGTTACTATAAATATATAGATTTAGAATAACATAGGGAGAATGGTATGAGAATAGCAATATATCCAGGTAGCTTTGATCCTGTTACAAATGGACACTTAGATATAATTACTAGAGGATCTAAGGCTTTTGATAAAGTTATTGTAGGGGTATTGGTAAATGTTGATAAGAAGGGGCTTTTTCAGATAGATGAAAGAGTAGAGCTTATTAAAAAAGTAACAAGACACCTTCCAAATGTTGAAGTAGTAAGCTTTGGTGGATTGGTAGTAGATTTTGCCAAGCAGTATAATGCAAAGGTAATTTTAAAAGGATTAAGAGCTGTATCTGATTTTGAATATGAATTACAGATGGCTCTAATGAATAAAAATTTAAATCCTGATATTGAAACATTATTTATGATGACATCAATACAGTATTCTTATTTAAGCTCATCATCTGTAAAGCAGGTTGCGAAGTTTGGTGGGGATATTAAAGGGCTGGTACCAGCTGAAATAGTTGAAGATGTTGTGGAAAAAATAAGTTTGGAAAATAAATAGGGGGGAAAGAAGTGAACAAAGTAGAATTAAATGTTATTGAGTTGTTGGAGTTTCTCCGTGAAATGGTAGAAGGTTCTCCAAAGGTTCCTATTACAGGTAAGGCTATGGTAGATGTAAAAGAGTTTGAAGAAGTAATAGATCAAATAATTAATTATTTACCAGATCAGTTAAAGAAGGCTCAATGGGTTGTGAATGAAAAAGATAGAATTTTGGAAGATGCACAAAAAGAATACCAAAATGTTAAAAAAGAAACTATGGAGCTTATGAAACAGAATGTTGAAAATCATGATACTGTAAAAGAAGCTAAGCTAAGAGCAAATGAAATAATAGCTCTAGCTCAAAGAGATGCTAAAGCTATTAGAATAGGTTCTAGAGAATATTCAACTGAAATTCTTTCTGAAGTAGATAGAGAAATCGAAGCTAAAAAGGTTGAATTAATTAAATTAATGCAGGATTCATTTGAAAAAGTAGCTAAAGAAATTGATGATAATTTAAGTAAAACAGGAGACACTATAAAAAGTAATATAAGTGAATTAAGGGATATGTAGTTTTTTTCTTTTGAGTATTATTGCAATAACAAGAGAAGCAATTAGTAAAGAATAAATAACTACTTGCAAGACGATATATATTTTCCCAGAAGATAGAATTATTGTTGAAGCAGGTTCTTCTCTTAGGATTATGATACTTGCAAAAAAAGTTACAATAAAACTAATTAATCCCTGACAGAATTTGATTAGAGAATATTTTATTAAAGAAATATTATAATCGCCGATAAATGAAGAAATCTGGCCTATAATGGATAGTCCGGAAAATGAGCAGATAAAGCTTATAATACTTAATTTTAATACAATTGATAAATTTGAGAGGCTTATTAATTTGCAGCCATTGGTAAACTCAATGCTCCCTAAAAAGAGACCATAAAGAGTTGAAGGAGGCAGATTAATAAGCTTTTCTATATTAGTAAAGATAGCTTCAATTAAGGAGCTGTTTTTTATTATGCCGATAATTATTGAAAAAATTATTACAAAAGCACCAACTTGTAAAGTGGTATTTATGCCGTTTTCAATAGAAAATTTAATTGCAGATCCAAAATTCATATCTTTTTCTTCTGGAATATAGTCTAAATTTTCACAAACATTTTTCTTGTTTTTAGTTAAAATTCCAATAATTAAAGGAGAAAGATAATTGCCGATTAATAATATTATTCCATATTTAATGTTTCCTAACATTGCTACACCTACAGAGCCTATTAAAAAAATAGGACTGGCATTGGTAGCTATATTTAAAAGTCTTTCAAATTCTGAACGATTAATATAACCTTGAGCATATAAGTCACAAGAGTATTTACAGCCTAAAGGATAGCCAGATAAAATGCTGGCTGTGATGGGAAAGGAAGAACTTTTATTAAGATTTAATGGCTTGCATATTAAAGGTCCAAGAAGTTTTGAATAAAGAGAAATACCATCATAACATATTAAAAGATTACAGATTACAGAAAAGGGGAATATAGTTGGGAAAAGAGATCTTATTACAAGGTTTAAACCTGTTAATGAAGCTTTAATGCTTGTATTTAAATTGCAAAGAAAAAGTATGATAAATCCTGTAATTAGTATTGAGGTAATTTGATTTCGACTAAGATTAAGGAGCTTTATAAGAACTATACTTAAAGTAAAGATTAGAATGCATAATAATATTGTTGTGTACAAAAAAACCACCCCTTAGTTAATGATGACTGATGAATGATGAAATAAGGAAGAAACTCCAAAGAGAGTTTCAACATATTCACCGTAATTCATCATTAAGTAAAAACTTTACCTAATTAAGTATATGCGGGTGGTTCCATAATATTATTTTTTTATTATAGGGCTTATTAAGTAATCGCTATTTGGGTTTACTGATGGATTTAAGATTGAATAAGCTCTTGTTGCTGATAAATCTAAGTCGAGAAGCGGGTTGGTATTATATCTAGGCACTTTTGTGATAAGTGGTATAGATGAATTTGCTTTTATTAAAGATAAAATTTCTCGACCTTTATTGTTAAATCCTAAAACTCTAGCATAATGAAAATTATCCATATTAATTAATGAAAGATTTTCTTTATAAAAGCCTAAATAAATGTGAGTGAGGATTCTAGAAATTTTGCTATAAGTATATCTTTTGCTTTTTATGTTTAGGATGAACTCATGATAGCTGCTGCTATTTATTATTTCTTTGATTATTTTTTTGTCTAGACCCTCAATAACTTCGGAAAGATTGTTAAAATTTACACAGTTTGTAGTAAGTAAATATTTAAGATAAATAAACATATCTTCATCGAAAGAAAATTTATAACCGCTTTTCTCTAAATTATCTAGAATCTTAAAGGATTCTAAAGGCATTTCTTTTTTTAAAAACTTTAATGAATTACCTTCCCTGATTTTTTCTCTGATTGATGTGGCAGAAGAAAAAGATGTATGCAGTTCTTTTTCGTTATAACCAGCACCTTCGCGTTTTAAGGTCATTGGTGTTATATTACTGTTTAACCTAATGATTGATTTAATATATTCAATTCCAAGTATATTATTTGAAGAGGACACTACAGTGGAAATTTCATCATCATTAAAATATTCGATTAAAGCATTTTCTCTGGCTTTAGCATAAGTAAGACCTGAGTTTATATGTTCTTTTAGACTATCCTTAAATGAAGGAGGTTCATTTACTAACACCTGGGCTATTTTAAATAAAACATCAGCATTGCCGCATTCAGAACCAAAAAAGATGTTATTTATTACACCTAAAGAATTTAGGATAGATACAGCACCGTGGGCGAAGAATTCTGCTGATGAAACAGCGTAATAAACTGGCAGCTCAATAACTAAATCTACACCGTTGTTAAGTGCCATAGCAGTTCTCTGCCATTTATCTACTAGAGCTGGTCCGCCTCTTTGTACAAAGTTCCCGCTCATGATACATACAACACCATCACATCCAGAACATTTCTTTGCTTCTGTTAAGTGATGAAGATGCCCATTATGGAATGGGTTATATTCTGTGATAATTCCTGTCAAATTCATATTTATTCTCCTTTTTGGCAAATATAAAAGTATTATAGCATATAAAAAAAACTTGTGATTATTAGGACAAGGAAAAGAAATGATTTTAAATATTTAGAAAATTCAAAATATAAAGAAATAAAAAAATGAATAAAATTAGTATTGAAAATTGTATTCGTTTAGGAGTATATTAGATAATGAAACTAGTCTAAATGACTTGGAAAGGGGAATTAATTATGGAACTGATGAATAAATTATGGGAATCTGCTAAAGCTGATAAACAAAGAATCGTTTTACCAGAAGGTGACGAAACTAGAACTATCGTAGCTACTGGTAGAATTAAGGAGTTAGGTTTAGCTCACCCAGTATTAGTCGCGAAAGAAGATGTAATATTAAACAAAGCTAAAGAGTTAGATGTAGACTTAAGCGGTGTTGAAATTATTGATCCAGATAAATCAGAAAAATTACAAACTTACGTTGAAGCATTCTATGAATTAAGAAAAAACAAAGGAATGACAATGGAAAAGGCTGAAAGAATAGTAAGAGACCCATTATACTATGGTACAATGATGGTTAAGCTTGATGATGCTGATGGTATGGTATCAGGAGCTGTTCATACTACAGGAGACCTTTTAAGACCAGGATTACAAATTATAAAGACTACACCAGGTGTTTCTGTTGTATCAAGCTTCTTTATAATGCATGTACCAGGCTCTAAGTACGGTGAAGAAGGAATGTTATTATTCTCTGACTGTGCTGTTAACCCAAATCCTACATATGAACAATTAGCTGCAATCGCTATAGCTACTGCAGATACTGCAAAGAACTTATGCAAAATGGAGCCAAGAGTTGCTATGTTATCATTCTCAACAATGGGAAGTGCTGACCATGAAATGGTTGACAAAGTTAGAAAGGCGACTGAATTAGCAAAAGAATTAAGACCAGATTTAATGATCGATGGTGAATTACAATTAGATGCTGCTATAGTTCAAAGTGTTGCTGATCAAAAAGCGCCAAACAGCAAAGTGGCAGGTAAAGCTAATGTGTTAATATTCCCAGATTTACAATCAGGAAACATTGGATATAAATTAGTTCAAAGATTTGCTGGTGCAGAAGCTATTGGACCAATGTGTCAAGGTTTTGCTAAGCCAATAAACGACTTATCAAGAGGATGTAATTCTGATGATATAGTAAATGTTGTTGCTTTAACAGCTGTTCAAGCACAAGCGCAAAAATAGCAAAAAATAAAAAAATCAAAAGTGTTTAGTTATTATAATATTTCAAGCACAAGACAGAATAGTTTTATAGTAAATATAAAATAGATTTAGACAATTTTAGTGAGGTGTTTTTAATGAAAGTATTAGTTATCAATTGTGGGAGCTCTTCTTTAAAATATCAATTAATCGATATGTCAACAGAAGAAGCTTTAGCTCAAGGATTAGTAGAAAGAATAGGGATAGAAGGTTCTGTATTAACTCAAAAGGTTGAAGGAAGAGATAAATATATCATCCAACAACCAATGAAAGACCATAAAGATGCAATAAAGCTTGTTTTAGAAGCGTTAATAGATGCAGAGCACGGCGTAATTAAATCAATGGACGAAATTTCAGCAGTTGGACACAGAGTTGTACACGGTGGAGAAAAGTTCAAGAGTTCAGTAATAATTGACGCAGAAGTTAAGGCAAATATTGAAGATTGCTTTAAATTAGCTCCATTACACAATCCTGCAAATATGATTGGTATTAATGCTTGTGAAGAATTAATGCCAAATACACCAATGGTTGCTGTATTTGACACTGCATTCCATGGAACAATGCCAGAAGAAGCATATATCTATGCTTTACCATACGAACTATATGAGAACGACGGAATAAGAAAATATGGGTTCCACGGAACATCTCATAAATTTGTTTCAAACAAAGTGGCAGAAGTAATGGGAAGAGATATAAAAGATTTAAAAATAGTTACTTGTCACTTAGGAAATGGTGCAAGTCTTTGTGCTGTAAAAAATGGTGTTTCAGTAGAAACTTCAATGGGATTCACACCACTTGAAGGTGTAGCAATGGGAACAAGATGTGGAAACATCGATCCAGCTATCGTTACTTTCTTAATGAAAGAACATGGTTTATCAGTAGATGAAGTTAACGATTTATTAAACAAAAAATCAGGAGTTCTTGGTATATCAGGAATAAGTTCAGACTTCAGAGATATAGAAGATGCTGCATTCAAGAAAGCTGATAAGAGAGCTCAATTAGCTTTGAGCATATTTGAATACAAAGTAAGAACTACAATTGGTGCTTATGCTGCAGCAATGGGTGGAGTTGATGCTATCGTATTCACAGCAGGTGTTGGAGAAAATGGTCCAGAAACTAGAGCTAATTGCTTAAAGGGATTAGAATTCTTAGGAGTAGAAGTTGATGATGAAGCTAACAACGTAAGAGGAAAGGTTAGAGAAATATCTAAACCAGGATGTAAAGTTAAAGCTTTTGTTATTCCAACTAACGAAGAATTAGTTATAGCTAGAGATACTTTAGAATTAATTAAAAAGTAATTAGAAAATAGCTTGACTTTTATCGACACACTTTATATAATAAATTGTGTTTGAAATCGCAATACGCGATACGATACTAAAGCTAGGGAGTGAGAAAGCTGCTTTGCTCGAGCTGTACTTAATGTACAATGTGCCTTAAGGGCATGAGGACTAGTATGGTCCAGAGTTTAAGATATGATTATAGAATTTTCAGATTTACTTGCCAGAAATGGTAGAAAAAGAGAAATTAAATTATCATTTGAATTTGAGCCTGTTGAATTTGAAGGGGATCAAATCAAAGCAGTTTCGATGGTTGATGTTGATGGTGTAGTTACATCTGATGGAGATGTACTAGTGTTAAATGCCAGCATAAAAACTCAATTAGAACTTCAATGCGCAAGATGTTTAGACACCTTTATCTATCCAATAG
>CAKVNP010000053.1 GCA_934777095.1 uncultured Clostridium sp.
TATTTGTAATTCTTTCAACATTCCGTTACAGAACTCTTTGATAATTTTATAACAATCTTCTTTATTATTTTTTACTTAACTGTATTTTTTTGTTTTTTATTTTTTTTACTTTCACTCGGCATTTTCTTAGTATGACTAAACTTTTGATGTATTATTCATTAACTTTTCCTTTTTTGACCCTCGTCAAACTAGCTAAAATAAAAGCTTTCAAGAATTCTATATATTTTTTCCTTTTTTCTAAAATAATATTGATTTTTTATCATAAACTATATATAATATCCTTTGTTGTTTAGTAATTTTAAACCTTAAGTTTAGTAATAGTACTTTTACAACTATGACTTTAACCCACATTATTGTAGATTAATTCAGCAGCATTTTTGTAAAAAAGTGTTGCTTAAAAATATATACATAATAAACTTAAACAAAATAGGAGGTGAAAGTATGGAAATTGGTGACAAAATAAAACGAATGAGAATAGAAAAAGCTTTAACCCAAGAGGAATTAGCTAATAGATGTGAATTATCTAAAGGTTTCATCTCGCAAGTAGAAAATGATTTAACTTCTCCTTCCATCGCTACCTTAATAGATATTCTAGAAATATTAGGGACAAACTTAAAGGAATTTTTCAGTGATGATAACGAAGAAAAAGTTACTTATACATATGAAGATATGTTTGAAACTGAAAATGAAGACTTAAACTACGAGCTAATGTGGCTAGTACCTAATGCACAAAAAAATGCCATGGAACCTATTATGATAACTATTGGTCCTGGTGGACAATATATAGAGGAAGAACCTCATGAAGGTGAAGAATTTGGTTATGTGCTTTCAGGGAGCATATTTTTACATTTAGGTGATAAAAAACATAAGGTAAAGAAAGGCGAAAGCTTTTACTTTAAGCCAAAGTCTAACCATTATATCTCAAACAGCGGAAAAACTCCTGCTAAAGTTATTTGGATTAGTACTCCGCCATCATTTTAGTACTTTGAACTTACAACATATTTAAGAAAAAGTGTTTTAAGTTCAGGATACTAATATGAAGAGATAAATCCACAACTTGCTTTAACTATAGATTTTTAGAAAGAGGTGTTTATAAATTGAACCAAAACATTATTGAATTAAAAGATATATCTAAAGTATACGGTGATAATACTGTATTAGATAATTTATCATTAAATATAAAGAAAAATGAATTTTTAACACTATTAGGACCAAGTGGCTGTGGTAAAACTACCACTTTAAAAATATTAGCAGGGTTTGAAAATGCTGACTCTGGAGAAGTCTTATTTGATGGACAGGATATAAGTTCTATTCCACCATACAAAAGACAAGTAAACACTGTATTTCAAAAGTATGCTTTATTTCCACATATGAATGTATTTGAAAATATTGCTTTTGGCTTAAAAATTAAAAAAGTATCTAAAAATGAAATTAAAGAAAAAGTTAAAGCTATGCTAAAGCTTGTTTCTTTAGAAGGATTTGAAAATAGAGCTATTGATTCTTTAAGTGGAGGACAAAAGCAAAGAGTTGCTATTGCTAGAGCTTTAGTTAACGAACCTGAAGTATTACTTCTAGATGAACCTTTAGGAGCACTTGACTTAAAACTTAGAAAAGAAATGCAGACAGAACTTAAAGCTATCCAGCAAAGATTAGGTATAACTTTTGTATTTGTTACTCATGACCAAGAAGAAGCACTTACTATGTCAGATACAATTATTGTAATGAATAAAGGTAAGATTCAACAAATGGGTACACCAGAAGATATCTATAACGAACCTGCTAATGCATTTGTAGCTGACTTTATCGGAGAAAGTAATATAGTAGATGGCATAATGCATGAAGACTTTAAAGTAGAATTCTGTAATCATTTATTTACCTGCGTAGATAAAGGATTTGAAAAAGATGAAAATATCGACGTGGTAATTAGACCAGAAGATATTGAAATTACTTCTGCTGATCAAGGAATGATCCAAGGTACTGTAGAATCTGTTAAATTTAAAGGCGTTCATTATGAAATTGAAGTTATAGAAAATGAAAACAGATGGATTATCCACAATATCAAGAATGCTGAAGTTGGCAGTAAAGTTGGATTAAACATCCATCCAGAAGATATTCACATTATGAGAAAGGTAATGATATAGAATGAAGAAGAAAAATAATTTTAGTACTCTTCCTGCTGCACCTTATGCAGTATGGAGTGCATTATTTATCGTTATTCCACTATTAATAGTAGTCTTCTTCAGCTTTACAGTGGAAACAGGCAGTGGCTATAGCTTTTCCTTAGATAATTTTAAAAGACTATTAGACCCACAATATTTTGTAGTTTTTGGCAGAAGCATTAAGCTTGCTCTGGAATCAACTGTTTTATGCTTGATTTTAGGATATCCAGTAGCGTATCTTTTATCTAAAACTAATCCTAAAATAAGAAATATGCTGATGATGCTGTTTATTGTTCCAATGTGGATGAACTTCTTATTAAGAACATACGCCTGGCTTCCTATCTTAGGGAAAAACGGTGTGATTAATAACTTTTTAACTAGCATTGGTCTTTCACCTATCAGTATACTTTATACAGATACTGCTGTTTTATTAGGTATGGTATATAACTTCTTACCATTTATGATTTTACCTATCTATACAATATTAATTAAGATAGATGAAAACTTAATTAATGCAGCTGCAGATTTAGGTGCAAACAGAAGCCAGATTTTTAGAAAAGTTATTTTTCCTTTAAGCATGCCAGGAGTAATCTCTGGTATCACAATGGTATTTATGCCTGCTGTCTCAACTTTCGTAATCTCAAGATTACTAGGTGGTGGACAATACATGCTTTTAGGTAATTTAATTGAAACACAATTTACTACAATGGGTGATTGGAACTTTGGATCTTCCATTGCAATATTTATGATGATTATAATTCTTATTTCTATGGCAATTATGAATAGATTTGAAGACACTGATTTAGAAGGAGGAAAATAACAATGTTAAAAAAATTAGAAAAATTTATTTCTAGATTTTATCTTTTAATAATATTTATATTTTTATATACACCAATAGTAACATTGATGGTTTTCTCCTTTAATGATTCTAAATCTATGGGTAAATGGCAAGGATTCACTTTAAGATGGTATGAACAGCTATTTAATAACGGTCGTATTTTATCAGCTCTAGAGTCAACGCTGATTATTGCAATTATTGCTTCTATTACCGCAACTATTATTGGTACATTTGCTGCCATAGGAATTCATAGAATGAGAGGGTTTAAGAAACAGGCTCTTTTAAATATAAATAATTTACCTGTGCTTAATCCTGATATTGTTACTGGTATTTCATTAATGAGCTTATTTTTAATTGCTGGCTCATTATTTAGAATAGAATTTGGATTTTTCACTATGCTTTTAGCTCATATTACATTTAATATCCCATATGTAATATTAAATGTACTTCCTAAATTAAAGCAGATGCCTACAAATATAGAAGAAGCTGCTTTAGATTTAGGTGCTACTCCTTGGTATGCAATGAGAAAGGTAATCCTTCCACAAATAAAACCAGGAATCTTTGCCGGATTTTTAATGGCCTTTACAATGTCTATTGATGACTTTGTAATTAGCTTCTTTACTACTGGTCCTGGCGTAACTAATCTTTCCATTGAAATTTACTCAATGGCGAGAAAAGGAATAAATCCATCAATTAATGCATTATCTACATTAATGTTTGTAACTGTGTTAATACTATTATTAATAATTAATAGAAAAGATTTTACTGCGAAAGGTGATGAAATTTAATGAGATTAAAAAAAATAGGAGCACTTGTTGCTTCATCTATGTTAATACTTGGTCTTTTTGCTGGCTGCGAAGGCAATTCTGCTGGAGAAAATGGTACAATTAACTTCTTCAACTGCGGGGATTATATCGATGAAGATTTAATTTATCAATTCCAAAAGGAAACTGGAATCAAAGTTAATTACTCAACTTATGACACAAATGAAATAATGTATCAAAAGATCAAAACAAACCCTGGTACTTATGACCTTGTTATTCCTTCAGATTATATGATCGAAAGAATGATTAAGGAAGACTTAGTAGAAGAAATAAATTTTGATAATATTCCAAACTATAAAAATACAGATGAAAAATTCTTAAACTTATCATACGATCCTGAAAATAAATATTCCGTTCCTTATATGTGGGGTACTATCGGAATCCTTTATAACCCTGAAGTAGTAACTGAACCTGTTACTAGCTGGGATGTATTATGGGATGAAAAATATAAAGATAATGTTTATATGTTTAATTCAATCAGAGATACTATGGCAATAGCTTTAATTGAAACTGGTTCTTCAATAAATACAACTAACGCTGATGAAATTGCTAAAGCTAAAGAAGCTTTAATCAAGCAAAGAGATTTAACTAGCCCTGTTTATGTAGTTGATGAGGTAAAAGACAATATGATTGCTGACGAAAAAGCCTTAGCTACAGTATGGTCTGGTGACGCTTTATATGTAATGAATGATAATGATAAACTTGAATATGCTATTCCTGAAGAAGGATCAAACTACTGGGTAGATGCTATGGTAATTCCAAAGGATGCACCAAACAAAGAAGGTGCTGAAGCATTTATCAACTTCTTATGCGATGCTGAAAATGCTAAGCAGAACGTAGAATATATTGAATACTCTACACCAAATGCAGCTGCTTATGATTTATTAGATGACGAAACTAAAAATAATCCAGTAGCTTATCCATCAGATGAAGTATTAAAAAGATGTACATTATTTACTGACCTTGATTCTGAAACATTAAAATTATACGAAGCTGCTTTTACGGAAGTACTTTCTAACTAGTTTTAAATGAAACGCTATTATGTAGTCTGCCAAGGACGCGTCCAAGGTGTAGGCTTTAGATACTTCTGCCTAATGAATGCCACAAAATATAATTTAACCGGCTGGGTTCATAATATGTCTAATGGCATGGTAGAAATGGAAGTTCAAGGTGAGGAAAGTAATCTTGATAAGTTTTTAATAGAAGTACGAAAAGGAACTTACTTTGTAAGAGTTGACGACATGTCAATTAAACCTAAAGAAGTTATCCCTGATGAAAAGAAATTCAAAGTAAAATAGTCTGGCAATTACGCCAGACTATTTTTTATTCTGTTTTTACTTTACTGTCATATAACATTAAATTATAGTTTTGTACTACATTGATTAGTTTTTGGGCATAAATAAGATTGCCTGCTTCATCTTTTGCTGTACTATATCCTGCATTCTGCAGAGCTAAAGCTTGTGCTTTATAATCTTTAGCCGTAAATACACCATTTACGGTATATCTCTCATTGCTGGCTAAAAATAGTCCATGATCCTTTATTGAATCTAATGCTGAATCATACTTTCTAAAATTAGCTTCTATTACATCTGAATAATTTTCCTTAGTAGTCATGGTGGCAACTGCACCATCCCATCTTTCATCTGCTTTTATGCCAAAAAGATTATTATGCTGTGATGCTAATTCTGATGTTCCCCATCCTGACTCTAAAATAGCCTGTGCCATTGTAATAGAAGGTAATATTCCATAAGAATTATAATTTTCTTCTGCTTGTCCTTCTATAGAATTAATAAAATTAATCTTATCAGATTCAGTATATAATCCTTCATATAGTGAGGATCCTGCAACTTTTTCTAAATATTTTAGCGCACTATCCTTTGCTCTGCTGCTTAAATTTAATTTATCCATGGCCTGCTCCATAGATAATATTCCATATGTTCCATCACCATTATCTATCAGAAAACTTTCAGCTATGGTTCTGCTATCATTATCATTAACTAAAGCTAAATTCCCCTCACAATATGCTTCGCTAATAGCTGCCACCTGCTGCCAATTTACCTGTGCCTTACCCGAACTTACTTCATCCGCTATATCTATAAAATATTCAATTTCAGAGGTAGTTAAAAAATCATTATTTATATTTATGTTTTTAAACATCTTTATGCCAAAATAAAAAGCTATCACCAACATTAAGATAAAAAGCATGGATAAAAAAGTCACTTGGGTAGCTTTATTATCTTTACCTGAATAAATTTCTATGCCATTATATACTGCTTTATCATCCAAGGTAATCACCTCCTGTATGTATTATATTAAATAAATATTATGAAAATAATAATTCTTTCTTAAAAGATTATTAATTATTAAGATAAAAAACTAATCCATACCAGATTTGCTCCCTGATATGGATTATATCTTAATATTTTAAATTACTTCTTCTAATTCCATTACTGAAAAATATTCCTTGGTTTCACTTATAATTTCACTTCTTAAAGAGATAAGACCAATTAAATTTGGCAGTGCCATCAGCCCATTTGCTATATCAGCAATGATAAATACCATTTCTAAAGGTAAAAATGGTCCTACTGCAACAAATAAAATAAAGAATACTTTATATGCTTTAATATATTTAATTCCTGATAAATACTGAAGACATTTTTCACCATAATAATTCCAGCCTATGATAGTGGTGAATGCAAAGAAGATTAAGCCTATATTAACTATATATGTGCCTATGTTTCCAATTGGAAGCCCACTCTTAAAAGCCTCTGTGGTCATGGCTGCACCTTCTAATCCACTATTATATGCGCCTGTTAATACTATGGCCAATCCTGTCATTGTACAAATAATAATTGTATCTATAAATGTAACCGTCATTGAAATAAGCCCCTGTTTCACAGGTGATTTAGTTTTAGCTGCAGCTGCTGCTATTGGTGCACTACCTAAGCCTGCTTCATTAGAAAATACCCCACGTCCTATTCCTCTTTGTATTGCCATTTTAATTGTAATACCTGCTGCTCCACCTAAAGCTGCTTTAGGATTAAAAGCACTCTTTACAATAAGCATCACAGCAGCTGGTATATCTCTAATGTTAAATATTAATACAAGTACTGCACCTATAATATAAAGTCCTGCCATGGCTGGTACTATCTTTTCAGCCACATTTGATATTCTCTTAATTCCTCCTAAAGTAACTGCCGCAACTAAAACAGCAACTACCACGGCAACTATCCATAAAGGTATATTAAAGCTTATAGTAGCAGCCTGAGCAATAGATTTAACCTGCCCAAAAGTACCTATTCCTAAAAGAGCAACAGCAACACCAAATACTGCAAAAAACTTTGCTAATACTTTACTGCCTGTTCCCTTTTCAAGATAGTACATCGGTCCCCCAGCCATTTCACCATTTTCATCTACCTGTCTATACTTTATGGCAAGAACGCCTTCAGCATATTTAGTAGCCATTCCAAAAAACGCTGCAATCCACATCCAAAATATTGCCCCAGGCCCCCCAGTGCCAATAGCAGTAGCAACCCCTACTATATTACCTGTCCCAATAGTAGCAGAAAGAGCCGTACAAAGTGCAGCAAAGCTAGATATATCTCCCTCTTCATTATCCTCATCCTTAGAAAACATCAGCCTAAAAGCCAACGGCAGCTTAGTTACCTGCAAAAGCCCCAGACTTACCGTAAAATAAATCCCAGTCCCCACTAATAAAAATAAAAGCGGAGGCCCCCACACCAAGCCATTAATTTTCTCCAAAATCACACCTAATCCATTTGTTAATACATTAAAAATTTCCATAAAAAAATCCTCCCTTTTTTCGAGGAGGAGAAAGTTAAATTTTATATTTTTTGAATTAATTGTTTTATAGGTGAAATATAAAATAGTGAAGTATTGCTTAGCAAAGTGAAAGGTGCCTGCCGTCAAGTGAAGTATTGCTTCGCAAAGTGAAAGGTGACTAAAGTCAAGTGGAAAACCTGCGGTAGACTATAGACAGGAAAAGACTTCAATGCCAAAATAAGCTGCGCTTACTTTGCGGCAAGACCATTGCCAAGTCATGAAGTTCTTTCCCTCTTGGCGAAGCCACTAGCCTCTGCGCTAGCCTTCCACTTGCCCGCGGCAACATTCACTTGGCGTAGCCAACATTCACCACCGAAGGTACATTCACTACCGCCAGGTACATTCACTTTTTATTTTTACCAAAAAACATCTAATCAAAAAAATAAAACCATTTCTCCTCTGTCCTTTTACCTGAGAGTTTCAACTAAAACTAGTTTTGCTCCTTCGGTGCTTAATTTCTTAAGTCTCTCCAGAGGCTCGTCCGATAGTAGTCCTTTAACCTGAAAGATTTACTTCTTCGGTGGATATTTAAACCGCTCTCCCACTATCATCATCCGAACTCTATTATTTTTACAACTTAATTATATATTGAGATACAAGAATGGTAAATATTTTTTTATCTTACTTTATTTAAAGCGTTCATATAAGCAAATAAACTAGCTTCTACGATGCTTGGGCTTACCCCTATGCCTAATACTTTTTTGCCGTTTAATTCAAGCTTTACTTTTACTTCTCCTAAAGCATCGCTTCCTCCTGTAATAGATTTTAATGAAAAATCTACTAAATGAGGCTTAACGTCTATTGCTCTTTCAATAGCTTTATATAAAGTATCTACCGGCCCTTCACCAACAGCTGCCTCGACGCTTTCTTTACCATTATAGGTAATGATAACTGTAGCTGTAGATGATACGCTTGTACCTGTAGTAACGTTAAATGATTTAACTTTATAATAATCCTCAAAAGTTACTACTTCTTGATTTACTAATGCTTCTATATCCCTATCTGAAACATCTTTTTTCTTATCTGCTAAATCCTTAAAGTTTTTAAAAGCTTCATTAATCTGATCTTTAGTTAATTCATAACCTAATGCTTTGATTCTCTCTTCAAATGCATGTCTTCCTGAATGTTTGCCTAAAACCATATTATTAGTAGCAAATCCTACAGATTCTGGAGTCATTATTTCATAAGTGCTTCTATTTTTTAATACTCCATCCTGATGAATACCAGCTTCATGAGCAAAAGCATTTATGCCTACAATAGCCTTATTTGGTTGGACAGCTACACCTGCAAAATGTGATACTAAGCTAGATACACGATAAATTCTTTCGGTAATTATATTAGTTTCACATTGATAAAGATCTTTTCTTGTCTTTAATGCCATGACAACCTCTTCTAAGGCAGCATTTCCTGCTCTTTCTCCTAAACCATTTACTGCACATTCTATCTGCTCTGCTCCATTTTCAATGGCTGCTAAAGAATTGGCTACAGCTAATCCTAAATCATTATGGCAATGTACACTTATCACTGCCTTATCTATATTCTTAACATTTTCTTTAATTCCTTTGATTAATGCCCCAAACTCTTCAGGAGTTGAATAGCCCACTGTATCAGGTATATTAACTACAGTAGCTCCTGCATCTATTACCGATTCTAAGACCTCATATAAGAAATCCTTATCTGTTCTTGAACCATCCTCCGGTGAAAATTCAACATCATCTACTAATGTCTTAGCGTAAGCCACCATTTCTGTTGATTTTTTTAGAACCTCTTCTCTGGTCATCTTCAGCTTATACTTCATGTGAAGCTCAGAAGTAGCTAAAAATACATGTATTCTTTTTTTAGGCGCTGCTTTAATTGCTTCATATGCCCTATCAATATCATTTTTATTTGCTCTAGCTAGTGCATTAACTGTAGAATTCTTAATATTTTCTGCTATCAGCTTAACTCCTTCAAAATCCCCATTTGATGATATAGGAAAACCTGCCTCAATAACATCCACATTCATTGCCTCAAGCTGCTTTGCTATTTCTAATTTTTCCTGCGGATTAAGTGCCACCCTTGGAGTTTGTTCTCCATCCCTAAGAGTTGTGTCAAAGATATAAATTTTTTTCATAAAAGCCCCCCTTTTTTTATATCCGATCTGTTAAGTTATATGAACATTGCCCTTCTCGCCCTTAAGAAATACAATAGGTTTG
>CAKVNP010000054.1 GCA_934777095.1 uncultured Clostridium sp.
CATGGTATAGTAAATTCTGATACAGGTATATCTGAATATTCACCATTTTATAAATGGACTGATGTAAATATTAAAAGTGAGCTCAGCAAGGAATTTAGTTATCCTATATTTATAGATAATGATGTAAGAGCTATGGCATTAGCCGAAAGCCATTTTGGAGTATCAAAAGGGGTTAGCAATTTTATTATTATAAATGTTTCAAATGGAATTGGGGCAGGAATAATTATAAATAATGCACCATACTATGGCGTCAGCTATAGTGCAGGTGAAATAGGGCATATTTTTGTTGATAGTAATGGAGACAAGTGTGAATGCGGTAATTATGGATGCCTTGAAACAGTCGCATCTAATAGCAATATAGTTAAAAAAACTATAAAGTTATTAAAGCAGGGTTCTAAAAGTATATTGCAGCAAAGTAGGGCAGATATTAATGATATAGACATAAATGATATATGTCTAGCAGCAAATGAGCAGGATAGCTTAGCTATAGAAGTATTAAGAGAAGCATCAAGATATATTGGCATAGCAGTTGCTAATTTAGTTAATATATTAAATCCTACAGATATTGTAGTGGTTGGTGAAATCTTTGAACAGACATCTTTTGCCATGGATAATCTAGAGTATATAGTGAAAAGCAAAAGTTTAAAAATGCCATCTGAAAAGGTGAGGATTGTGAAGTCAAAGTTGAGTAAAGATGCTGCTGCTATTGGTGCAGTAACTTTAGTAATTCAGGAAATATTTAAAGGCGATAAATTAGTCTTAAAATAATTTGATAAAAATTAATTTCTTAATTTTTATTATAAATATCAGAAAATGAAAGAGATAAATTTATGGAGGGGAAGGTCATTATGATAAACGTCGGCTATGAAATTGAAAGATTATTAAAATTTGGTGTAAGAAAAAAAATGATTTCATCATGGGATGTAATTCCAACTAGAAATGCATTGTTAGAATTATTAAAGTTGGAAGCTCCATTTGAAGGAGAAGTAATAGATGATGGAGCAGAAACTCCTGTTGAAATATTAAATAATATAATCGATTATGCTGCGGAAAATGGCATAATTGAAGAAAATACAACAACATATAGAGATTTATTTGATGCTAGAATAATGGGAATGTTAATGCCTAGACAAGGTGAAGTAATTAAGACATTCTATGAAAAAGTTGAAAAAGGAAGTATCGAAAAAGCTACTGAATGGTTTTATGATTTAAGTAGATCCTCAAATTATATAATGACAGAAAGAGTTGCTAAAAATCTTTGGTGGCCAGCTACAACTCCTTATGGAGATTTAGAGATAACTGTTAATTTATCTAAACCAGAAAAAGATCCTAAGGAAATAGCAAAAGCTAAATTGATGAAGCAGGCTTCATATCCAAAATGCTTATTATGCGTGGAAAATGTAGGATATCAAGGAAGATTAAATCATCCAGCAAGACAAAATCATAGAGTAATTCCGGTAGAATTACAAGGGAAGCAATGGTTTATGCAATATTCTCCGTATGTTTATTACAATGAGCATTGCATAGTATTTAGCGGAAAGCATGAGCCAATGAGATTAACAAGAGATTCATTAGTAAGATTAGTTGATTTTACTGAAGAGTTCCCACATTACTTTATCGGTTCAAATGCAGATCTTCCAATAGTTGGTGGTTCTATATTAACTCATGACCATTACCAAGGAGGAAGACATCAATTCCCTATGGAAAAAGCGCCAGTTGAAAAGGTTTATGAAAATCATAGATTTGAAGGAGTTGAAATTGGAACTGTTAAGTGGCCAATGAGCGTTGTTAGATTAAGATCTAATGAGAAGGAAAAAGTAATTGATGCTGCTATGGCAATATATGAAGCATGGAAACAATATTCTGATGAAGAAAATGATATATTAGCATTTACAGGAGATACTCCTCATAATACTGTAACACCTATCGCTAGAAGAAAAGGTGAAGATTTTGAATTAGATATAGTATTAAGAAATAATAGAACTACTGAACAATACCCAGATGGAATATTCCATCCACATAAAGAACTTCATCATATAAAGAAAGAGAATATAGGATTAATTGAAGTTATGGGTCTTGCAGTACTTCCAGGAAGACTTGAGCAGGAACTTGAAGTAATTGCGAAGGTAGTAGCTGGAGAAGTATCTTATAACAGAGAAGAAGCTTTAAATAATGAAATGCTTAATAAGCACATCGATTGGGTTGAAAGATTATTAGAAAATCATAAAAATGTTTCATTAGATAAAGCAAGAGAAATTGTTAAAGAAGAAGTAGGACAGATATTTGCTAGAGTTCTTGAAGATGCAGGAGTGTTTAAAAGAACTGAAAAGGGTCAAAAAGGATTTGAAAAATTCATAAATGAAACAATATAAATAATTGTGAGGGATAATATGTTTGAGAATAGTAGAGTAGTTTTCGAGTACTTTGTAGGAAATGAAAAAAAAGTAGAAACATTTAAAACTGATTTTGAAAATGGCGATTTTAAGACTATTATTTCCTGGGATAATGTTGAGGGAGGGCATAAATATGCCCTTTCTATTATGCCTAAGAAGGAAATAGTAATAGAAAAACTTTATGTTGAGGAGAAGTATAGCTACTCTTCAAATAGTAAAATCTATGTAAATGGATATCAATCATGGACAGATAGCCGTGAATTTTTTGTAGATGAAAATCTAAAAGATATAGCTTGGCCAGCAAAACTTTTAAATAAAAAATATAATTTTAAAAATTATGGAGATTATACTTTTACTAAGTACTCTAAAAGAAAAGGTGATTTCCATGGGTTTACTTATTCATACATAAGAAATGATGAAGAACTTACATTAATAGGTTCATTAACTGAAAGAAACGGATATACAATTATTAAGGAATCTGTTAAAGATGGTTTATTAATAATAGAAAAAGAATGCCAAGGATTACATATAGATTCAAAGTATAATGCTTTTGAATTAGTCAGCTTAAATGGAGAAGAAAACTTTGTATTTGATAAATACTTTGAGTATATGGGAGTAAACAAACCAAAGGGACAGCCGATGACAGGATGGACTAGCTGGTATAATTATTACCAAGATATATCTGAAGATATTATTTTAGAAAACTTAAATAATTTTTCTGAAATGAATAAGAATATAGAAATTTATCAAATAGATGATGGGTTCCAAACTGCTGTAGGAGATTGGCTGTCTATTGATAAGAATAAATTCCCAAGGGGAATGAAGCCATTAGTGGATGAGATAAAAGCTAAAGGATATAAATCAGGATTATGGCTTGCACCATTTTCTTGTGAAACGAATTCAGAAATATTTAAAAACAAAAAGCATTGGATTCTTAAAGATAAGAATGGAAATCTTGTTCACGGCGGAAACAATTGGAGCGGTTTCTATGCATTAGATTTATACAATGCAGAAGTTAGAGAATATATTAGAAAAGTATTTGATGTAGTATTAAATGAATGGGGCTTTGACATGGTTAAGCTTGATTTCTTATATAGCGTATGTTTAGTACCTAGAAGAGATAAGACAAGAGGTCAGGTAATGACTGAAGCTATGGAATTCTTAAGAGAATGTGTAGGAGATAAGCTTATTTTAGGATGTGGAGTACCTTTAGGACCTGCATTTGGGTTAGTTGATTATTGCAGAATTGGCTGTGATGTTGGCTTAGATTGGAATGACACAGTGATAATGCAGATGACTCATAGAGAGAGAATATCTACTTTAAATGCAATAAATAATACTATTGGCAGAAAACATTTAGATGGAAGAGCATTCTTTAATGATCCGGATGTATTCTTATTAAGAGAAGATAATATCAAGCTTACTAGAGAGCAGAAGAAAACACTATCAGTAGTTAATTATATCTTTGGCAGTCTTTTATTTACTTCAGATAATATAAGTAAGTATGATAAGGGACATCATAATTTATTTGATGGAATAATGCAGGTTAAAGAAAAAGAAATTTTAAGTGTAGACAGAGACAAAGAAGGCTTTGTTAAAGTACTTTATTTAGAAGAAAACATTAAACACTTAGCATTAATTAATTTATCAGAAAAGGAAACTGTAGTTAAAAACAGTTATGGAAAATTAACAGAAGTATCTTTTGATGAAAAAGCTAATAAGGAATTTAATGATAGAAATATAGCAGTACAAGGATTTGAGAGTAGAATTTTTGTAGTATAAGGAGAGAGTAAATGATGGATAAGTCAAAGGTAATATTTAATAATGTAATGCCTAATTCAGTATATAAGAAAGCGGTAAAATCAAAGAAAAAATATATGAAGAAATTCGGCGATGATACTAATAAGGAATATAAGCTTTCAGTTGAAGCAAATACTACTGTAGGACCAGCATTAGAAATCAAGAATATAGTTGTAGGAGAAGGTTCAGAAAAGATAGATAGAGAAAAGGGTGTTATCGTTGGTAACATCAGAATGGGATTTGGACATTATAGAATATCTATGGCAATAGCTTCAGCAGCACAAGCAATGGGGTATACTCCATATTGGTTCGATTTACTTTCATATAGTGAAACAACAGGAAGCAAGATAATAGGACATTCTAATGATTTATATTCTATGGGTTCAAGATTATCTCAAAAATCATCTTTATTTAACAAGATTGTATGGGAACCATTAAACTCAGAAGGATTTAAAAAGTTATCATATAATGCAGTAGATCAAAAGAATGCTGAATTAATGGCTACAGTATGCAAAGAGCTTCCAAAGGATATACCGTTCTTAGGTACACATGTATGGCCAGCACAAGCAGCTGTACATGCTGGACTTACTAATGTAGTAAATGTTATTCCAGATAACTGGCCAATGGCACTACATTTAGCAGAAGGATCAATACATACTGTACAGACTCCATCATCATACTTAGGATATAGAACATTAAAAGGAATGGATGGAAATAAAGTATTAAATCCAATGCCAGCAGATGATCTTCAATATGTTGGACACTACATTGACCACGAATTAGTTGTTAATTTAGAAGAAGACTGTAAGAAAAGATTAGATAGAATAGAAAATAATAAAACTAAGAGAGTTTTATTAACTATAGGTGGAGCAGGAGCTCAAAAAGAAATATATGTTGAAATAATTAAAAAGCTTATGCCTCAAATCAAGAAAGGCGAAGTAGCATTATACATTAATGTTGGTGACCATAAGAATGTATGGGATGGCTTAGTACAAGATGTTCCAGAATTAGATTCTATAGCTAAGAAATACTTTGATAACTGGGATGCTACATGCAAATTTGCAGAAGAAGCAATTGATAGAGATGTTAAGGGAATACATGCATTCTATCACGAAGATATATTTGCAGCAGTTTATACTACAAACATCTTAATGAGAAGTTCAGATATCTGCGTTACTAAACCAAGTGAATTAGCATTCTATCCAGTACCAAAGCTTTTAATTAAGAGAGTTGGCGGGCATGAAGCTTATGGTGCTTTAAGAGCAGCGGAAGTAGGAGATGGAACAATTGAATGTGAAACTGTTGAAAGAACATTACAAATGTTAGATTTAATGATTAATGAAAAAGAAATATTAACTATGTTCTGTAACTGCATCATTAAGAATAATGAAATTGGAATATACAATGGTGCATATAAAGCTGTAGAATTAGCAGTAAAAGGTAGAAAGTAATATAATTTGAATAATTAAGCGGTTGTAAAGATAGTGTCTTTTACAGCCGCTTTTAAATTGTATAAAGAATAATGGGAGAGCAACATTAGCTTATTCCTACAATTTATTATTGCCGAATTTGCAATTGATGGGTTAAAACTTGCATCACTTAATACACCAGATGCGTTAGGAACTTCTCTTTCAATTATAGGTGGATTAATCTTAGGAGATTATACGGTAAAGACTGAATGGTTTACTTCACAGACTATTTTATATATGGCGATAGTAGCTCTTTCAAGTTTTGTTCAGCCTAGTATTGAATTAAGCTATGCCTTTAAGTTTACAAGACTTATTTTATTATTCTTAACTGGAATTTTTGGAGTATGGGGGTTTATTGCTGGCGTAATTATTAATACGATAATTATTTTATCTACAAGGACTATAGTTGGTGACTCATATCTATATCCTCTAATACCGTTTGATGGAAAGAAATTAATGCATTTATTATTAAGATGGAAGAAGCAAGTTAATAAAAGATAGTTATATCTGCTATGGAGATTACGTAAATTTAATTCATAGTTTATACTATGTTGACGGAAGGGTACAAATATTATAATCTTATATATAGTAAATAATTAATACGGGGGAAGAATGATGAAGGATAATAAACTTTCAATTAAAACAATAGTTGCAATAGGAATTGGCGCTGCAGTATTTTTAATTTTAGGTCGTTTTGTATCTATACCTACAGGAATTGCAAACACTAACTTAGAAACAGCATATGCATTTTTAGCGCTTATGGCTATGGTTTATGGACCTTTAGCTGGTTTTTCTATTGGTTTTATAGGGCATACATTAAAAGATTTAACATGGGGGATGCCATGGTTTAGCTGGATAATTGCATCAGCAGTTGTAGGATTAGTTATAGGTCTTGCTAAAAAGAGAGTTGATATTGATAGTGGAGCAATCGGTAAGAAAGAGTTAATTATATTTAATGTATATCAAGTAATTGCTAATGCAATTGCCTGGTTATTAGTTGCACCAGGATTAGATGTATTAATATATGCAGAACCAGCAAAAAAAGTATTCTTACAAGGTGCAGTTTCATTTGTAAGTAATAGTTTAGTAGTAGCTGTATTAGGAAGTATTTTAGTTGCTACTTATGCTAAGACAAGAGTTAAAAAAGGAAGCTTAGATAAAGAATAATATTGTATATATTTTCTTTGGATAAAAAAGGAGCAGTATGGAAATATGCTCCTTTTTTTGTGCGTAGAAATATAGTAGAAATAATAAAATTAATATAGTTTATCAAGGCAGCTAATAATGTAGGAACAATAATTATTTCCTAATGACATCTGGTCAAAAATATAGTATTATTGGAAGGTGAAATATTTATTATAAAGGAGATTTGTATGAAGAAACCAGTAATTGAGTTTAAGGATTTTAGTTTTCAATACAGAGCTCAAGCAAAACCGACATTAAAAAATATTAACTTAACTATATATGAAGGTGAAAAGGTGTTAATTGTTGGTCCATCTGGATCAGGAAAAAGTACACTTTCAAATTGCATTAATGGATTAGTACCATTTTTACATGAAGGAGAAATAACAGGAAGCTTAAAGATAAACGGTAAAGAAACTAAAGATTTAAGTATAGCAGAATTATCTAATATGGTAGGGACTGTACTTCAGGATCCAGACAGCCAATTTATCGGATTAACTGTGGCTGAAGATATTGCTTTTAAATTAGAAAATGATGCTGTACCACAGGAAGAAATGAAAGAAAATGTTAGGCTTGTTTCAAAGATAGTAGGAATAGATACACATCTTGATTCAGCGCCACAAAGGTTATCAGGTGGACAAAAGCAAAGAGTTACTTTAGCAGGAGTAATGGTTGGCGATGTTGATATTCTTTTATTTGATGAACCTTTAGCAAGCTTAGACCCATATACAGGAAAAACGGCTATTGAATTAATAGACGGAATACATAATGATAGAAATAGAACTGTTATTATTATAGAGCATAGACTTGAAGATGTTCTGCACCGCAATGTTGATAGGATAGTTGTAGTTAATAATGGTGAAATTATTAATGATACTACACCAAGAGAACTTTTAGCAGGGGATATGCTTGGGAAAATAGGAATACGTGAGCCACTTTATATCACAGCACTTAAATATGCTGATTGTAGTTTAAATGCAGATTTAGCATTAGAAGATATAGAATCATTGGATGTTACAGAATATAAAGAAAAGTTAACTGGCTGGTATAGAAGCCTTGATAACAAGGTAGATATTAAAGATGGTGAACCATTACTTCAATTCCAAAATATCAATTTTAGCTATAATGACAGTAAGCAAGTGTTAAATGATGTATCATTTACAATTAATAAAGGTGAAATGGTCTCTATAATTGGTAAAAATGGAGCTGGTAAATCAACAATTTCAAAACTTATCTGTGGATTTTATAAACCATTAAGTGGAAAAATATTATTTAATGGTGAGGATTTAGCCAATAAGAGCATTAAAGAAAGAGCTGACCACATAGGGATGATTATGCAAAATCCAAATCAAATGATATCAAAAGCTATGATATTTGATGAGGTTGCCTTAGGTTTAAAAGTAAGAGGTGTGAGCCAGGATGAAATTAAGGAGAGAGTATATGAAGCATTAAAAATCTGTGGATTATATGAATTCCGTAATTGGCCTATTTCTGCGTTAAGCTATGGACAAAAGAAGCGTGTTACCATTGCTTCTATTTTAGTTTTAAATCCAGAGATGATAATACTTGATGAACCAACAGCAGGTCAGGATTTTAAACATTATACAGAAATAATGGAGTTTTTAAAGGAACTTAATAAAAAAGGTGTTACTATAGTTATGATTACTCATGATATGCACTTAATGCTAGAATATACCAATAGAGCTATAGTATTATCTAATGGAAATAAAATAGCAGAGGATACTGCTGCTAATATTTTAACAGAAGATTCAATAATTAAAGCAGCTAATTTAAAAGAAACATCACTTTATACTTTAGCGGTAAAAGCAGGTATTGATGATCCAAGAGAATTTGTTAAAAGATTTATTAATTATGATAGGAGGATTAGATAAATATGAGTGATACTATGCTAGGTTATTCAGATATAAAATCACCTATCCATAAATTAAGTGGAGCTACAAAACTTATCTGCCTTATATTATGGGCGTTAGCATCAATGCTTACATATGATACTAGAATATTAGCCTTTATGGTAGTGGGCGGAATAGTAATTTTTAAAATATCAAAGGTTGATTTTAAAAGCATACAGTTTATCTTTAATTTAATAATCATATTTTTATTAATTAATAATGTAGCAATATTTATTTTTTCGCCATATGAAGGGGTAAACATATATAAGACTAGAACTGATTTATTTCATATAGTAGGGAACTATACAATGACAGCAGAACAGTTATTTTACCATCTTAATATAACATTAAAATATTTTTCAATAATTCCGATAGCTTTATTATTTATAGTAGCTACTAATCCAAGTGAGTTTGCGGCTTCCTTAAATAAAATTGGAGTAAATTATAAAATAGCTTATTCTGTTTCAATAGCATTAAGATATATACCTGATGTTCAAAGGGATTACCGAGAAATTTCTTTTGCACAGCAGGCAAGAGGACTTGAAATGTCTAAAAAGGAAAATATATTTAAGAGAATTAAAAACGCAGCAGCAATACTTATGCCGCTGGTATTTTCAAGTTTAGAGAGAATAGAAACTATCAGTTCTGCTATGGAGCTTAGAGCATTTGGTAATAAGAAAAAACGTACTTGGTATAGTGCAAGGCCTTTTACTAAAAATGATTATATAGCGATAGCTTTTGTAGCAATATTATTTGTTATTTCAATAGCTATGACATATATTAACGGAAGCAGATTTTATAACCCGTTTATTTAAATGATGAATTATGAATTAGGAATGATGAATTAAGGATCTAATTACTCCGTTCATCATTCAATATTCATAATTCATCATTATTTTTAAGGGAGGAGTATATATGAAAAGATTCAAAAAAGTATACATAGAAATTACTAACGTATGTAATTTAAGCTGCAATTTCTGTCCTAAAACAAAACGTGAAAGTGGATTTTTATCTGTAGATAAATTTAAGAAAGTTATTAGTGAAGTAAAGGAT
>CAKVNP010000055.1 GCA_934777095.1 uncultured Clostridium sp.
AGGTAACATTAATCCCATTACTAAGAAACTCATATTAGCAACACTATGTTCAAAGCCAGTTGTAATAAATGCATATAAACACCAGAATATCATTAATATTTTAGCTGTTTCTTCTTTTAATTTGTAGCACATCCAAGTAGCTAAGCAAACTAATACATTACATAGTAATGCTCTGAAGAATAATTGTCCACCTGGAGTATTCATCTTAATAGCTACCTGCTCAACCATGAATTCTCCAACATAAGAATTAGCTTCTGCTAAACCAGTCTGGATATATAAGAATGCTCCAACTACACCACCTAAAGCATTACCAATCCATACTGCTGCCCAAATCTTAACAGCATCTAACCAAGTAACCTTTTTTTCAAGAGCACCAACAGTCATGATCATTGCATTACTTGTGAATAAATCTCCACCAGCCATAAATACTAAGCTTAGTGCAACACCAAATGATAATCCCATTACGATTTTGTATGCGCCCATATCAGCATGATGCATAATTCCACCAATAGTATAAATTAACATCATTCCTAAACTTACAAAGAAGCTTCCTAGCATAGCAGATGTTATGTATTTGGCAATACTTTTATTAAACAAACCAATTTTCACTTCTGCTGAATGTGATAAGTTATCAATTTCTTTTCTGTACATTACTTACAGACCTCCATTACTTTTAATTACATTTTTGTTATTCATTATTTTAAATTTTCAACTCTAATATAATACAACTTTTTAAACATTTTGTAAATTGTCAGAAAACTTAAAATTTAGTCCTCTTTTGTAAAACTTTCTCTAAATCTTATCTGCTATTTCATCAAATATTTTATTATCATAATAACCGATACTATGAACCATATTTAATATTGAAGCTAAAATAAATACATTTCCTCTTGATATTTTTAGTATTTTACCAATTGGCCCTTGATTAATTTTTATATACTGTATCTTTTCATACTGCATATATTTAGTTCTCTTTCTTACTATCCCATTAGATATAGCTAAATATTTTTCTCCTAAATCCAATCCTGCATTCAGATATCTCATAATAAAAATAAATATTAATTATTTCCACATTTCTTCTTTTAAATAAACGCCCTATTAATGGTTCATCTATCACTACTGCATTTATCTTATCTACTGGAATGTGAATTTTCTGTTAACACCACAAAAAAGAGCAGCTTATTTCTAAACTGCTCCTTCTTACTATTTTAAATAAGCTCCATCCTCGCCTATTTTTCCTGGTGCTGCATTATTTGGAAGGCTTAAAACATATATTCTCATATTACCTTTTCCACAGCTGTCTATTGATAATGTTCCATTAGTAACATTCTTTACGTCGCCAGTAATTGCATCAACATATTTTCCATTTGGAATTCCTGTAAAAGTAGCTCCCTCTGTTATTGATACTAAAACAAAACTGTCTACTCCTTCTGAAGCATTTGTATATCTTCTCTTAAATGCTATATTTCCTGAAACTCCTTCAGTAGAATACTGTCCTTTTCTAAGTGCAGGAATATTTTTTCTTATTAAGTTTAATCTTTGGATATGCTTAGCTAATGGATAATTTAATGTCTCTGCCATAGTTCCTGTTGCTGAATCATATTCTGCAAAATCTGTTACATTAACAGTACCTTCAATATTATCTCCGAAGTATGCTCTACCTGTTTCGCTTAATGGCATAGTTGGCCCTTTATCTATTGGTTTTCCACTTTGGAATTCTATTTCACTTCCATAATATAAACATGGAATTCCACGGAAGGTAAACATTAAATTTAAGTTTTCTGCCCAAGCATCTGTTCCACCATTATAACGAACTGTCTGACATTCATCTGGTGCATAGTCATGTGAATCAACATATACAACATTCATAGTAGAATCATTAAAATATTTATCTTCTCCTAATGCTGTATTAAATGCACTTGTTGCATTTATAAAGCTCCAATGCATTTGAAAATCTATACTTTCTAATCCTGAACTCTTTGAACGATCAGGTGTATGATATTCATTTCCTATTAAGAATGCATTATTACTAGTTGGTTGTTCTGAAGTATTCATGTTGGCATAATAGTGTTCTTCTACTAATTCCTGATTAGCTGCCTGGTCAGTGCTGCTCCATTTATTTATCCAGCTTGAATCATCTGCCCAAGTATAGAAAGGTGTTGAAATCGGTGGAGCATCTCTATACCAAACATCGTGTCCCTTAGTACATACTTCACCAAACATAAAGAAGTCATCTCCACCTGCTTCTTTAAATTTAGGTAAGAATACTGAGTTTAATGTTAATCTTGAAATATGTTTTGTAGTATCAACACGGAATCCATCTACTCCCATATTAATATATTTTGTATAGCAATCAGTTAGATAATTATATACCGTTGGATTTTCTGTGTTTAAGTCAAAACAATCATCTGCTATAGTCTTATTTTGTGCTGAAAAATTATCGTAATCTCCACCACCACAGAATCCATTATGATGATATATATTATCAGGATCTCCTGTTCCATTCATTACTACTTTATTTCTATTAGTGTATACATCGTCATTGATTTGTAATAAATTCTTTTCACCCCAATTACAAGTGTGGTTGAAAACTACATCTTGTATTATTTTTATTCCTTTAGAGTGACAAGCATCAATTAAATCCTGATATGTTGCTCCATCAGATTCATACCTTGAATCAACAGTGCTAAAATCATATGCGTGATAACCATGATAATCATATCCACTATCATTAGTTACAACTGGAGTAATCCATATAGCTGTGAATCCTAAAGCTTTAATATAATCTAACTTTTCTATTAATCCTTTAAAATCACCTCTCCATGATGGATCTGATTCTGAATTTCCAGCTTTATCATCTTCTGAAGTTCTATAATTATTGCTTGAATCTCCATCATAGAATCTAGTAGTAATTACAAAGTAAATTGTTTCATCTCTAAAATCAGTTCTTGTTCCTGGATTAACATTTCCATCATCTGTGGTTCCTCCTGTAGTTCCACCGGTAGACCCTCCGCCTCCAGTTTCAGTAGTTGGTTTGCTATCATACCAAGTATTATCTTTATACCACCATTCACCTGAACTTCTAGATAAATCTGGTGTCTGCTGTCCATTGCCATTATTAAATATGATATTAGAGGTAGCTGTCTCTTCTAATTCATATGAATACCAGTTATCTCCTTCTGCAGTCATTTGATCTCCTGGCCAAGTATTTTTTAAGCCATTAGGTGTTGTCCCCCAATAATATAGATATGACTGTCCCCATGAACTATAATAATGAAGTTTTATGGAATCGTTTCCATTTTCATCATCATTATTTCCATCATCAAAAGGATTAACCAAAGTATATGATCCATCACTCTTAACCCAAATATCATTTGTTGTAATAAAATCGTTACCATTATTGCTTAATTTATTATTCCAAGTTCCATCATTAAATAGGAATTGGATTTTTTCAGAGTTAATTGTCTTCTTATACCAATTGTCTCTATATAATTCAAGGTCTCCTGGCGCTGTTTTTAATGTAGTAGTATCCCATGATGAAGTACTTAGATCTGAATCATACCATATCCAGATTGAACCCCAATTACTAGGTTTTTCAACATAAATGTTTATCTCCTTGGAAGCTGCATATGATTTTTGAGGAACATTGGTTCCCATAAATATTGATGTAAATAGTAAAATAAAGCTTATCATTAGTGCAATTCTTTTTTTAAAGCATATCTTCACCCTAAATCCCCCTAAATATTAAAAATAAATTATTGATTATGCCTCTCTTTTATAACAATTACATCATTAGTATCAGCTGGCTCCTCCCCTCATTAATAAAATACAATTAATTAAGATATTCTATTTTGTAACAAAATATCCTTTTAAATATAAAAAAAACTACTAAAGTTTTTACTTTAGTAGTTTAAATATCTATTTTACTTGTAATTGTAAGCTTTTACCATCTACATGCATTTATTTCTAAGATAATTATTGCTGCTTTTAATTTAAGCCATTATGCCATTGTTGCTGCAACATATGTGTTTGTTAAATATGAAGCTACTCCACCAGCTATTGAATAAAGTATACCCTTAGATATCATAGCGCTTGTTAAGCTCATAACACCACAATCAAATATAGCTAAATTGATAGCTAAGCATGCCATTGTAACGAAGAAAGTAACTGCCGAAACTTTACAAGCAACAACACCTCTCTTTGTTCCTAATAATGCTGCAATATGTCCGTTATTTGAAGATGTATCGATATCTTTCTTAACAATATCTTTCTTAGTTAGTGGTATAACAATATAGAATAATAATGCTCCTAAAAGAACAGAAGTTAAAGCTATATCAAATATGAATTCAGTACCGGTGAATTCTGTAGCTGACTTGTTTAATAGGTAGAATATATATCCATTAACAATACCGTTTACAATTCCATTACTAACTATAGCCTTTTCCATAAGATACTTTTTCCAATTTACAACTTTTTTACTCATTATATATCCCCCATTTTTTTACTTAATTACATGACGTATATAATACTGCTATACACCATTAATCAATTTTTTCTTATATACATTCATGTAAAATAACGGCATATAACTTCTACCTATTTTTTATATTAATGTATATTGTTTTTTGTCAAAGAGCAATATAACACAGTTTCAGCTGCCATTCAACGCTTTTGACTATTCCTTCAATTGACTTATTATTGAGTAAATTTGAGTAAAATTGAATGAATATTTATGGTAATTTTTATACATATATTTACTAAATATCTCCTATTATTTTAACAAAAAAGACTAATCTGCAACTTATTATTAAAAAAATAAATTTAGCAGCTTAGTCTTATTTATCATAAATTATTTTTCTTTTTCAACAAACTCTTTAAATACTTCTATAAATTTATCTATATGTTCTTTTGTATGCTCTGATGATAGGAATAATGCTTCAAATTGCGATTGCGGTATATTAAAGCCATTTTTATTCATATGTAGGAAATATCTTTTAAACATTTCTAAATTACAGCTCTTTGAATCTTCAAAACTTCTTACTTCATGCTTATCTGTAAAGAATATAGTCATCATACCGCCGCATCTATTTACTACAACATTAACCTTGCTATCTTTCACAGCTTCCTCTATACCCTTTTGAAGTCTTTCCCCCATTTCATTTATGTGGTCATATATTTCTGGTCTTTCTTTAAGAATATTTAAAGTTGCTAATCCTGCAGCCATGACTATTGGATTACCTGACATAGTACCTGCTTGGTATACTCCCCCTAATGGAGCTAGATTCTCCATTATTTCTCGTCTACCTCCATATACTCCACATGGAAGTCCACCACCCATGATTTTTGCATATGTAATTAAATCCGGTCTTACATTAAATAAAGATTGAGCCCCTTTATATGCTACTCTAAACCCACTCATAACTTCATCAAAAATTAACAGTGCACCATATTCATCACAAAGAACTCTTAATGTTTCCATAAACTCATTATCAGCTTTGATAACCCCCATATTTCCTGCTACAGGTTCGATTATTACAGCTGCTATATCATCTCCGTAAGATTCAAATAATCCTCTTACTTGTTCACTATCATTATATATACCAACTAAAGTATTTTTTATTGCCTCCGCTGGTACTCCTAATGATCCTGCTATCCCTTCTGTCAAGACTCCTGACCCAGCTTCTACTAAAAACCCATCAAAATGTCCATGGTAGCATCCCGCAAATTTAATTATTTTGCTCTTTCTAGTATATCCCCTAGCAAGCTTTATGGCACTCATAGTAGCTTCTGTACCTGAGTTTACCATCCTAACCATTTCAACATTATCCATCTCTTCACATAAAAACTTTGCCATTTGAAGCTCCAGCTCTGTAGGCGCTCCAAAAGCTATGGCAGATTCAGAAATTTCCCTGATGGCAGTTACAACATCATCATTGCAGTGACCTAAAAGCATAGGTCCCCAGGCTAATACAAAATCAATATATTCTTTACCTTCCTCATCCTTGATGATTACACCTTTACCACTTTTCATTACAGGTGGATTTATCCCCATATCCTTATAAGCTCTTACTGGTGAATTTACTCCTCCAGGCATATATTTTCTTGATTCTTCAAAAATTGTATTGTTTCTCATCTTAGCCTATTCCTCCTTAAGCCACTTTGCAGCTTCTAAAGCATAGTATGTCATTATCATCTTAGCCCCAGCTCTCTTCATAGAAAGCAGCATCTCTAAAGCAACTCTCTTTTCATCTATCAAGCCAGCTTCACCTGCATTTTTAACCATGGCATATTCGCCGCTTACATTATACACACATAATGGTACATCATATCTATCTCTTGCTTCCCTCACTATATCCAAATATGACATAGCTGGCTTAACCATTATGATATCTGCCCCCTCATTTATATCAGCTTCAATTTCCAGCATAGCTTCTCTTGAGTTTCCTGGGTCCATCTGATAGCCCTTTCTATCACCAAATTGAGGTGCTGAACCTGCTGCCTCTCTAAATGGTCCATAAAATCCAGAAGCATATTTTGCTGCATAACTCATTATTGGTACCATTTCAAAACCATTTTGGTCTAATACCTGCCTTATATATCCTATCCTTCCATCCATCATATCTGAAGGCGCTACCATATCAGCACCAGCTTTAGCATGGGATAATGCTATTTTAGCTAAATATTCTAAGGTTTCATCATTATCTATCTTTTGGCCATGAAGTATACCACAATGTCCATGACAAGTATATTCACACATACATACATCAGTTATAATATATAATTCACTCCATAATTCTTTAAGCTTTCTAACAGCCTTTTGTACTATTCCATTTTCATTATAGCCTTCACTGCCTAATTCATCTTTATGATCAGGAACACCAAATATTATTACTGATTTTACCTCTGCAGCTTTTAAGTCATCTACTAATTCATTTAGTCTATCTACTGACCAATGATAATTACCTTTTAATGAACTTATTTCCCTTTTTATATTTTCCCCTTCCACTACGAATATCGGAAGAATAAAGTCTTTAACACTTAATTCATTTTCGCGCACTAAGTCTCTTATTACTGCGTTATCCCTTAATCTTCTCCCTCTTCTAAACATGATAATTCTCCTTTATATTAACAATTTCATCTAAAAATCCTGTTTCAGAATGTTTTTTGCATACATAACATTTTAAGCCTATTTCATTTAACGCTCTGCCAGTCTGTGGACCTATTGCAATAAGTTTTTTCTGTGATATTATATCTTGCCCCATTGCACAAATCATATTTTTCACTGTGCTTGGGCTAGTAAATAATACATAGTCCACTTCATCAAAAGCCCTTTTATTTCTTATCTCACCACATACAGTATTATATATATGCACTCTATCTACTTTTAATCCTAAAGCTTCTATTTCATCCTTTAAATAAGTTCTAGCATTTGATGCACATGGAATCAATACTTCTTCACCAACATGTAAATATGGTTTTATTGCTTTAAATAGTCCTTCTCCTACAAATTCCCTAGCCATAACTTCTGGAATTATTCCCTTTTCTTCTAAAGCCTTCTTTGTTGCTGAACCTACAACTGAAAATTTAGCCTTAATATTTCTAATATCATATTTTTGTTCTTTTAAATATTCAAAGAATATATTAACACCATTTACTGAAGTCAAGATAATATGATCATATGAGCAAAGCTTTTCTTTATATCTAGCTAAATTTTCCTTTGTCTTTTCAATCTTAATAGAATTCATTTCAGTAACTTCTGCACCTAGCTCTCTTAATCTTGATTTTAAATTACCTGACTGTTCTCTACTTCTGGTTATGCATATATTAGTACCAAACAATGGTTTCTTTTCATACCACGATAAATTTTCATTTAATGAAACTACCTGTCCTACTACAATTATACAAGGTGACTTTAATCCTGCTTTTCTCGCTTTGATACTTATATCAGCAAGAGTGCCCACAACTTTTTTCTGCTTAGCAGAAGTCCCTCTCATAACGACAGCTGCTGGAACTTTAGGATCTTTGCCATTTTCTAAAAGATTAGCAGTAATTCTTTCGATATTTTCAAGTCCCATCATAAATACTAAAGTTCCTTTTTCTTGAGCTAATGCCTGCCAATTAATATTTTCACTTGCTGCTGTCATCCCAGTTATTATATGAAATCCCTGAGCTATTCCTCTTTGGGTAATTGGAATACCTGCATAATTTAATACTGCTATTGGAGAAGTTACTCCCGGAATAACTTCAAACTCTATGTTTTCCTTCTCAAGTGCTAATACCTCTTCTCCTCCACGCCCAAAAACATAAGGATCTCCACCTTTTATCCTGCCTACTATATGACCTTCCTTAGCAAGCTTTACTATCATTTCATTTATTTCTTCCTGGCTTTTATAATGAGCTCCTGGCTCTTTACCACAATAATATATTTCACAATCATCATTTAAATAATTCAACACATTATTTGAAACCAGTCTGTCATAAAGTACTGCTGTGCATTTTCCTAACGCTTTTATTGCTTTGATAGTCAGTAATTCCTCATCTCCTGGTCCTGTTCCTATTATATATGCCTTTGACATAAGTACTCCTCCTATGCATTTAAAATACTTTCTGCTAATTTTATCCCTAAAGATATATTATCTTCTTTCCTGCCTCTAATATCCTTAACAATAATTTCACCATCCACTTCAAATGTGCCAATAATATATAATTGGTCATTTTCTATTTCAGCATGGCAGCCAATTAATGTATGGCATCCTCCATTCAGTCTTTTCATAAAACTTCTTTCAGCTTCTACTGTAATTCTTGTTTCTTTGTTGTCTAATGCTTTAAAGTACTCCTTATTTTCAGCATTGATTAAACATTCAATCCCTAAAGCCCCTTGACCTACAGCTGGTATAAATATTCTTGGATCAAGATACTCCGTAATGACGTCCTCCATGCCTAGCCTTTTAAGTCCTGCTGCTGCCAATATTATTGCATCCATATTTTCGCTTTTCATTTTTTCTAATCTTGTTCCTACATTTCCTCTAATAGGAACAATAACAAGATCATCCCTTAGCTTTTTTATCTGCGCGGCCCTTCTTATGCTGCTGGTACCAATAACTGCACCTTTCTTTAAATCTTTAAGTTTAATTCCTTCCCTTGAAACTAATACATCCCTTGGATCTTCTCTTTCGGGCATAGCTACAAGTTCAAATCCTGCTGGCAGTTCATAAGGTACATCCTTCATAGAATGAACCGCTGCATCAGCCCTGCCGCTTAGCAATGCTTCTTCTATTTCTTTTACAAAAAGACCTTTTCCTCCTATTTTATCTAAAGTAACATCCAGCCTTTTATCCCCTTCAGTAACTACTAGAAGTTTTTTAGTATGTACAGGCGAATTATTTTCAAGCATTTCCATAACCTTTTCAGTCTGAGTCTGTGCTAATTTACTTTTTCTTGTTGCTAATATAAGTTCCACATTTTTCACTTCCTTATTTAAAAATAATTTTAGGATAAAACATTTTTAATACCCCGTCTGCTTTTCCCTTATCAAAAATATATTTAAAATCTTCTGTATTGATAAACGATAAAATTTCTAATTTCAGCTTTTTATCTATCTCTAATTTATTACGTATATTAGAGGTATACTCTATAAAAATATCATATTTATTAATTTCCTCTGCTAAATGATCAGCTATCATCATAGCACCTTTAGGATTAGACAGCTTAGTATTCACACTGATAGAAATGCTTTTGCTTTCCCTTTTTACAGGTATTGCTG
>CAKVNP010000056.1 GCA_934777095.1 uncultured Clostridium sp.
CCTATTATCTTTTCATCTTGTTCAGTTACACCTTCAGTTGCATCTATCATAAGTATACATACATCTGCTCTTTCAATTGCTGCATATGTTCTAATTACTGAGTATCTTTCAATTTCTTCTTTAACTTTACTCTTTCTTCTTAGACCAGCTGTATCAATAAGTGTAAACTTACCAAATTCAGTTTCCAATGTACTATCTATAGCATCTCTTGTTGTACCTGCAACATCTGAAACTATTAATCTTTCTTCACCTAGAAGTTTATTAATTAATGAAGATTTCCCAACGTTAGGCTTACCTATCATAGCTATCTTCACATTATCTTCCTCTTCATCCCCTGATGAGTCTTCACTGAAGTTTTCAACTACTCTATCAAGCATATCTCCTAGACCTAGTCCTTGTGATGCTGATATTGTTATTGGATCTCCTATACCTAAGTTATAGAATTCCCATGCGTTATCTTCTTCTTTTAATGAGTCAACTTTATTTACTACTAAAACAACAGGTTTCTTGCTCTTTCTAAGCATTGTTGCAACTTCGTGGTCTGCTGCTGTTAATCCTTCCTTACCATCAACGATAAATACGATAACATCGGCAGTTTCAATAGCAACGTTTGCCTGTCTTCTCATTTGTTTTAAGATTATATCCCCATTTTCTGGTTCGATCCCACCTGTATCTATCATAGTGAATGTATGGTTAAGCCATTCTGCTTCTGCATACACTCTATCTCTTGTTACTCCTGGTGTATCTTGTACTATTGATATTCTTTTTCCTGCTAATTTATTGAATAATGTAGATTTTCCTACATTAGGTCTTCCAACTATAGCCACTATTTGTTTAGCCAATTTTATTCCTCCTGACAAGCCTCGTTAATTATACTTACTAAATCTTCTCCTGTATGATCACATACAAGAACTTTAACATTTAACTCTTTTTCTATATCACCTATCTTTGTATCATCCAACATTATATATTCAGCTGGCCCTAATTCATAGCCTTTTCTGAACATATTATTTGACATGATTAAATAATCACTTTTTATTTTACCTTTAAGCTGCTCTATAATGTCTTTACCTGTTAAAAGACCTGCAACAGTAATGGTCTCTCCAAAGAAATGGTTAATAATTTCGTAGGTATCAATTTTAATCTGCTGATTTTTTTCCATAAGCTTTTCTACACCTGCAGATATTTCCTTAAATGCAAGCTTACCAGTTGCAATACTAAAAGTACCACTGATATTTTGTTCTAAATCATCAACAGTATTTTTGATTGCTTCCCTGAAGCATCTTATCATTCCTACTCCATCCTCAATTTGTTCATAACCATTATAAAACTCTTCTTCTGGAACATCTTTACCTGATACTACATAAAATTCATCTGATAATCTTACAAATGGATCATCTATTTCTTCATAGAATTTTTTTTGAAGTTCTTGAACCATTTCAATTTCATTTTTAGATGTTTCAGCATTAAATGTTTTAACCTGTACTAATCCTTCTCTGTATTTAGTTACTCCTATTGGTACTACAGCAATATTAGCAACTGATGGATAAAGCTTATATAAATCAGTAATTGTATTTTCTAGCTCTTTTCCATTGTTTACTTCAGGTATAAGTACTATCTGGCAGTGCATTTCTATACCTGCATCAGCTAACTTTTTCATTCTTTCGTAAACTGATCCTGCAAATCTGTTTCCTAACATTTTTACTCTTAACTCTGGATTAGTAGTATGTACTGAGATATTTATAGGACTAATTCTATATCTGATAATTCTATCAATATCTTCATCTTTCATATTTGTAAGAGTTACAAAATTCCCTTGAAGGAATGATAGTCTTGAATCATCATCTTTAAAATAAAGACTTTCTCTCATCCCCTTTGGTAGCTGGTCAATAAAGCAGAACATACACTTATTGCTGCATCTCTTAGCTTTATCCATTATTCCTCCGCCAAACTCAAGGCCTAACTCTTCACCATATTCTTTTTCTATTTCATAATCCCAAATCTCACCATTTGGTTTTTGAATTTCCAACACAATTTCTTCGTCAGCAGTTAAAAACCTGTAGTCAATAATATCAACTATCTTTTCTCCATTAATTGATAATAAAATATCATCTTTTTCTATACCGATTTCTTCGGCAATACTATCAGGCATTACACTTGTTACTACATTTTTCATATCGTCACTCCTATAATTACCTATCTATTCTATCATATATTAACCTAATAATTTTATTCAGTCAACTTATTTAACTTCAATAATAAAAAGGGCATGCCTCTTAATTAGCACTCCCTTTTTATTATTTACTCATTCAAATCAACATATTCACCTTTTTTTGAGAAAATAATCCATTCACAGATATTTGTTATATGGTCACCCATTCTCTCTAAATATTTTGAAACAAACAATATTCTTGTTCCCTTATTTACTAAACTTTCATCTTTAGTCATTTTCTTTAAATGATCTTTAAACAAAGCTTGATATATTGTATCTACTTCATCATCAAGTTTACAAATTTCATATGACATATCAATATCACCATTTACAAATGCTTCAATAGACATATTTATCATTCTACTTAATATATCAACCATATTCCATAGTGGAACTTCTGCTTCCCCTAAAGGATCAACTTCTACTCTTTTAGCAATTTTTGCAATATCCACTGCATAATCGGCAATTCTCTCCAAATCTGTTACAATTTTTGAAGTAGCAAACATTTTTCTTAAATCTGTTGCTAACGGTGATTCAGTAGCCATATAAATAATACATTTTTCTTCAATTCTTCTATTAAGTTCATCAACTTTATCATCATTTTTTATTGCTTGATCTGCCAATTTAAGATCATTGTTTTTAAGTGCCTTTATTGAATCATAGATTTGTTTTTCTACTAAACTCCCCATTTCTGCAAGCTCTGATGTAAGCTTTTTAAGATGTTTATCTAAGATGCTTCTATTCATATTTCTGCCTCCTATCTTATCCAAATCTGCCTGTGATATAATCTTCCGTTCTTTTGTCCTTTGGTTTGTAGAAAATATCCTTTGTGTTGCCATACTCAATCACTTCACCATTTAGAAAAAATGCTGTTTTATCTGCAATTCTTCCTGCCTGCTGCATATTATGAGTTACAATTACTACTGTATATTTCTTTTTTAAGTCATACATTAATTCTTCCATTTTAATTGTTGATATTGGATCAAGTGCAGATGTTGGCTCATCCATCAAGATAATCTCTGGATTTACCGCTATTGTTCTAGCAATACATAACCTTTGTTGCTGCCCTCCTGAAAGACCTAAAGCACTTTTTTTAAGCCTATCATGTACTTCATCCCAAAGAGCTGCTCCCTTTAAACTTCTTTCTACAATTTCATCTAGAGATTTCTTATCTTTTATTCCATGTAACCTTGGGCCATATGCTATATTATCATATATTGACATTGGAAATGGATTAGGCTTTTGAAACACCATCCCTACTCTTTTTCGTAAGTCTATTTCATCAAATTCTTTATAGATATTCTTCCCTTCAATAGTAATCTCTCCAGTTATTTTTACCCCATCTATTAAATCATTCATTCTATTTAACGTTCTTAAAAATGTTGATTTTCCACAGCCTGATGGTCCAATTAATGCTGTTATTTTATTTGCTTCAATATCTAAATCTATTCCTTTTAACGCTTTATTTTCTCCATAAAACAATTCAAGATTTCTTACTTTAATTTGTGTTTCCTTTGACATTTTCTCACCTCTATGAATCAATTACTATTAATAATCTGCCTTATTTAACTTTTTACTTATCAGCTTTGCCACTGTATTTAAAACTAAAATCATAACTATTAATACTATTCCCGCAGCAGCTGCTGAAGCTATATCCCCTTTTTCTTTAGTTTCCAAAAATGCATGTACTGTTAAAGTTCTTGCACTTGACATAATACTGCTTGGCATCTTATATACTGTCCCTGCTGTTAAAAATAAAGCTGCAGATTCACCTATTACACGCCCCATTGCTAAGATAACACCTGATAAGATACCAGGAATTGAACTAGGTAGTATTACTTTATATAAAGTTTGGAACTTTGTAGCTCCTAGGCCTAAAGAGGCTTCTCTATAAGAACCAGGCACTACTTTTAAGCTTTCTTCGGTAGTAGTTATGATTACTGGTAAAATTATTATTGATAAGGTTAGCGATCCTGCAAGTAGCGAATAACCAAATTTAAGAGCTGTTACAAAAAACGCTGCTCCAAATAACCCATAAACTATTGATGGTATCCCAGATAAGGCTTCAATGGAATATCTAATCACCTTTACGATTTTGCCTTTTTTAGCATATTCCTGTAAATATACTGCAGCCAATATTCCTACTGGTGTTGCTACTAAAAGTGAAATGCCAATTGTATAAAGTGTTGCGATAATAAATGGCTTTATTCCCCCACCTCCTGAAGGTTTATAGTCGCCAAATAAATAATTAAAATTAATCATCTTATATCCTTTTACAAAGATAAATCCTAAGATAAAAACTAATATTCCTACAGTAATAAGAGCTGCAACATATAATAATACTTTCATTAAGTTTTCTTTAAATTTTCTCATCCTTAATTTCCTTCCTTATTAGAAAGTCTTGAAATAACAAAGTTTAATAATAGAATAAATATAAATAATACTACGCCAGTAGCAAATAGAAGTTCTTGATGTGATGCTGTTGCATATCCCATTTCTAATGCAATATTACTTGTAAGAGGTCTTACTGTATCAAATATTGATTTTGGTATTGTTACTGCATTCCCGCCAACAAGAATTATTGCCATTGTTTCGCCAATTGCCCTGCCTGCTCCTAAAACTATTGCTGCTAAAATACCTGATTTTGCTGCTGGTACCACAACTTTAAATGTTGTTTCCATTTTTGAAGCACCTAAAGCTAAAGAACCTTCTTTATAGCTTTTAGGAACAGCTCTTAAAGCAGTAACAGAAACTGAAATAATTGTTGGTAGCATCATAATAGCTAAAACTAATATTATAGCTAAAAGGCTTTGTCCCTGTGGTAAATTAAATGTTTTTTGAATCCATGGTACTATAATTGCAAGTCCAAATAATCCATATAAAATTGATGGTATTCCTGCTAACAATTCAACTGCTGGCATAATTACTTTCCCAAGCTTTCCTGGTGCTGCTTCCACAATGAAAATAGCTGTTAATAAAGCTATTGGAACACCTATTATTAATGCACCTAATGTACCTAAAACAGAGGCAATAATCATTGCTCCTATTCCATACTTAGGATTAGCTGAAGTTGGATACCATTCTGTACCAAATAAAAACTCTTTTATTGATTTTCCTTCTATTATAAAAGGTCGTAATCCTTTATAAAACACAAATGCTATAATTAACAAAAGGCTTATTACTGCAATTAATGCACATATTAAAAAGATAATTTTTGTTACTTTATCAACTATAAATTTACCTCTATTATCTCCTTTCTGCTTTTCATTGATCCTAAAGCTTTCGCTATTATCTACTTTTATTTGTTCTGACATACCTTATCCTCCTATTAGGAAAAGCTATATTAAACGATTATCTTTTGAATTAATGTATTGTTTAATATAGCTTTTCCACAAGTGAACTTATTACTTAATAGTAATTAATTTATTTTCCTCAACAATTTTCTGTCCTTCATCACTTAAGATAAAATCTATTAACTTTTGACCTTCCTCAGTTAATGTATCTTCCTTAGTTACTAATAAGAATGGTCTTGATATTTTATAAGTTGAATTTTTAACATTTTCAGCTGTTGGTTCAACTCCTTCAACATTTAATGCTTTTACTGAACTATTTATATATTCAAATGAAGCATAACCAATTGCATTTTCATTGCCAGCAACAGCTGTCTGTACCGCACCGCTACCATCTGAAATCATTGCATCTTTTAACATTTCTTCAGATTCATAACCTACTATTTCTTGGAATGCACTTCTTGTTCCTGAACCCTCTTCCCTAGAAATCACTACTATCGGTGCATCCTTTCCACCTACTTCACTCCAATTTGTTATTTCACCTGTGTATATTTTTTTAATTTGTTCAATAGTTAAATTTTCTGCTGTATTTTTAGGATTAACTAAAACTGCAACTCCATCATAAGCTATTTCAGTACCGTTAACTTTGCCAGCTTCATCGCTTGCTAAGTCTCTTGATGACATTCCAATTTCAGCTATTCCATCAATGGCATTTTTTATTCCTGTCCCTGATCCTGGCTGTTGAATTTCTAATACCACATTTGGATTTTTTTCTTCATAAACTTCTGCAACCTTTTCCATTAATGGTCCAACAGATGTTGATCCTGAAATAGAAATTGTTGTACTTCCATTTGAATTTGTATCATCCTCCGCTCCACTGCTACCACACCCAGTAAAAATTGCTCCCGTCATTGCTATTAATAATGCTCCTGCTATAGTTTTGATTTTTTTACTTTTCATTTAATTTTCCTCCAAACTTTTTCTTTATCTATTTTTATATGTCTTAAAACTTTATTGTCATTTACCTTACATACTTATATTATTATCTAAAAGTTAAAGCAATATTATGCAAATGTTAAAATACTTTTTTGCATTGTTAAAACAAGGTTAAACACAAAAAAGCATTGTGCTATAGTGCACAATGCCTTTTTAATCCTTAATATTATTAATAACTACTGTAAATTTGCTACCCTCTCCTAGCTTTGATTCAACAAAAATATCACCATTAAACAGTTTAACAATATGTTTTACAATTGCTAACCCTAAACCAGTGCCTCTTGTTGTCCTAGATTTATCTACACGATAGAATCTTTCAAATATTCTTGGCAGATCTTCCTTTGGTATTCCTATTCCTTCATCTTTTACTACCATAATAAATTTACCTTTATCTTCTTTGGTTATTAAATCAATGTTGCTATCATTATTAGAATACTTTATAGCATTAGCTAATAAATTCAAGATTATTTGGTAGAATTTATTACTATCTCCAATAAGTGGTTTATTAAAGCAGCAATTAGTAGTAATTTTTATGTTTTTATCAGCGGCTTCTTTTTTAACCATATTTATAGCTTCATAAATTATCTCATTTGGTCTGAATTCATCATTTTTCATACTGTTCATATTTTCAATATTAGATAATATCAAGATATCATTAATTAATAAAGTCAATCTTTCAGTTTCTTTATCAATTATATCTAAGAACTTATTCTTAGTAACATCATCATCAACAAACCTTAAAGTTTCTGAAAAACCTTTAATTGATGTTAATGGTGTCTTTAACTCATGGGATACATTAGCAACAAACTGGCTTCTCATATTTTCCAGTCTTTTTATATCCGTTATATCCTGTACAGATATAACAATCCCTAACACACTTTCCTTTTCCCTAATTATTGGTGCTTTTTTTACCCTTACTTCTCTTTCAACCGGATGGAAAAGCTTAATTTCCTTTGTATCTATATTAGTTATATTTCTACTGAAATCAAGTATTTCATGATCTATAATATAATCTCTTATGTCTTTCCCTATAATATCTTCCTTTATTCCAAACAGTTTCTTAGCATATGGATTTATCAGCATTACATGCATATTCTGGCTTATAGCTATAACTCCACTTTCCATACTTTCTAAAATTGCTTCCAATTTTATTTTTTTATCTGTATTATCATTAATCCTAAATTGAAGCTGGTCTGCCATTTCATTAAAGGTTCTTGCCAAAGATCCTATTTCATCATCATTATATACTTTAGCTCTTTTATCAAGTTCACCATTTGCTATTTTATCTGTAGCTATTTCAAGTTCCTTTACTGGATAGATAATTACTCTAACTAATTTTTCAGATAAAAATACTGACAAAATAACTACGCCAATAATTATTAAAATAAAATATTTTAAATAACCTTCTGACAAAGTATTTGCAGCGCTGACAGAAATTGAGCTTCTTAAAACAGTATTTTCATCTATTTTTGTTGCACAATACACCATATTCTTTTGCAAAGTACTGCTATATCTTGTGCTGTAAGCTGTTCCTTTTTTAAAAGCATCTATAATTTCTGTCCTATCTTTATGGTTCTCTGTTACCTCACCAGCTGTATCAAAAATTACATTTCCTTCTTTATCAATTACAGTAAACCTAACCACTTCATTTTTTATTCGATAATTGGCAAATTTCACATTACCATTATTATTTTCTATGGCAATAAAAAGCTCATTATATATTGATAATTCTTCTTTAGTTTGATTTATTTCTTTTAAATTCATCATAGCTATAAAAGAACTGGTCAATATCACAAGAGCAAATACCACTGTAGCTAGTACTGTTAACCTAATTTTTCTCTTCATTATAATTCTGGGTTAAATCTATAACCTACTCCTCGTATTGTCTCTATATATTTAGGATTTTTGTCGTCCTCTTCTATTTTCTTTCTTAAATATCTTATGTGGACATCTACAGTTCTTGTCTCTCCAATATACTCATAGCCCCAGATCTTATCTAAAAGCATTTCCCTAGTTAGAACTTTCCCCTTATTTTTTATCAATATCTCTAACAGTTCAAACTCCTTTAGTGATAAATCTATTTTTTTATCATCCATATATATATTATGCTTTTCAAAGTCAGCTTTCAGCCTGCCAAATGTAGAAACTTCACTATTATTTTCCACAGCTACATATCTTCTCATTACTGCTTTTACTCTTGCTGTAAGTTCTCTAATAGAAAATGGCTTAGTAATATAATCATCTGCACCTAATTCTAATCCAAGTATTTTATCTATTTCTTCTCCCTTAGCAGTAAGCATGATAATTGGAATAGCTTTTGTTTCCTTCATGCCTCTTATTTCTCTGCATACATCATAACCATCCTTGCCAGGAAGCATTAAATCAAGAAGAATTAAATCCACCTTTTCATTTTTTGCAATTTCTAGCGCTTTATTTCCGTCTTTAGCTGTTATTGTTTCATATCCTATTGCTTCAAGATTATATGAAATAAGTTCTAATATATGTTCTTCATCATCTACTACTAAAATTTTACCCTTTGTCACTTCATTACCCCACCTTTATTTAATATATACAAATGAAAACAATCTTCCATAGCTTCCATTAGTCCCTCTATATGAATGTAACTTAATTCTCTTTTCACAGTGCGTGCATAAATTCAATGAATATATATTTTCTTCACTAACTCCACATGATAATATGTCCTGTTCTATACACTTTTCCATGCTCAAGTTTCTTCCCTTAAAAAGATCCTCGTCTTTTATTTTAGTCTTTTCAATGAACTTTTCCTTAAGCTCCTCAGAAACTTCATAACAGCATTGTCTTATATGTGCACCTATATATACTTTTACATCTTCCAGCTTAACATTAAATTCATCTCTCATCTTTTCTAGTGTCTTTTTTGTAATGGAATTATATGTTCCCTTCCACCCACTATGAATTGCAGCAATAGTATTAGTCTTTTCGTCTACGATGATTACCGGTACACAATCTGCTGTAAATGCTCCAATAATAACACCTTTTTCTTTAGTAATTATGGCATCTCCCTCATTTTCAATAAATGATTTATCGCCTGATTTATAAATAAAAACATCACTACTATGTATCTGTTTTAAATACTGCACTTCTTCAACAGCGAATTCCTCAATTAATGATTTAAGAGTTTCTCTGCCGTCTTCAGTATTTCTATTAAAATTTTTACCCTCTTCTGCTGTAGAAAAAACAATATCTATGCCCTTATTCTTAATTATAAGGTAAT
>CAKVNP010000057.1 GCA_934777095.1 uncultured Clostridium sp.
CATTCGTTTCGGTATAACAACTCTTTTACTTCGTTTCTACCTACTATATTAATTTTATTTTCGGATATTTTTTCAAATACTTTATATCTCTATGTAGTATAATAACACATATTTATCTTTTTTTTAACATTATGTAACATTGAGAAGTTTATTTTTGCAAAATTTATCTCTTGTAAATCAATATTTTATACTATTCACCATTTATACTATTCAACATCTTATTTACTTTTCCTTTTTCCAAAAAGAAATTTATTTATATTTTATACAAAATAAAAGACTATATCCTCTTGGATACAGCCTTCTATTTATTAATTATATGTTATAACAATAATAATCTTTTTAAAGTTTCCCTATCAACAGCATATGTCATAGCTGTTTCAGAACTAATAACTCCCTTTTTATATAGTTCTGCTAAAGACATATCCATAGTCTTCATTCCATACTTATTTCCTGTTTGTACAGCTGATTCTATTTGATGAGTCTTTCCTTCTCTAATTAAGTTTTGAATACCTGGAGTTGTAACCATTATTTCTAAAGAAGCAACTCTTCCATTACCATCAATAGTCTCTACTAACTGTTGAGATACTACTGCTCTAAGTACCGATGCCAATTGAACCTTAATTTGCTGTTGTTGATGTGGAGGGAATACATCAATTATTCTATCTATTGTTTTTGTTGCACCTATTGTATGCAGTGTTGAAAATACCAGATGACCTGTTTCTGCCGCTGTAATTGCAACTGAGATAGTTTCAAGATCTCTCATTTCTCCCACTAAAATCACATCTGGATCTTCTCTTAATACAGCTCTTAAAGCATTTTGATAACTCTTAGTATCTTTTCCTATTTCTCTTTGATTTACGATACACTTATTGTGCTTGTGTAAATATTCTATTGGGTCTTCAAGAGTTACGATATGCCCTTGTCTTGAGTTATTTATTTCGTTTATCATTGCAGCTAATGTCGTACTTTTACCACAGCCAGTCGGCCCTGTAACAAGAACTAGCCCTCTTTGGTTTTTAACTATTTCCTTCAGCACAGCAGGATGCTTTAATTCATCTAAAGTAGGTGTCTTTAATGCAATAACTCTTATAGCAATGGCGTCACTATTTCTTTGCTTAAATACGTTTACTCTAAATCTCCCTACTCCTGGTATTGAGTAAGAAGTATCATACTCACCCTTTTCAACATACTCATCGTATTTTATATCTAAAATCTCTCTTACAAAATTTTCAATATATTCCGGTAATAATTTTTCATTACCAAGCTGAACTAATTTACCATTTACTCTTACTGTCGGTGGCAAAGCAACTGTTAAATGTAAATCTGATGCCCCCATCTCGATTGTCTTTATTAGTAAATCCTTTAAAAAATACATTTTTAATCCTCCTTATGCTATAATAACATAATCCTTCCATTTGTATTTTATTAAAATTTGTCTTATTTTTCAACATATTATAGCAAAGTTTTATCAAAAAGTCTATTTTACATACAATTCTTTCTTAAGCTTTTTAAGTGCTTTCTTTTCTATTCTTGACACATAAGACCTTGATATTCCTAGCATCACAGCAATTTCCCTCTGTGTCTTGCACTGCCCATCCTTCAATCCATATCTCATTTTTAATATTTCCCCTTCTCTTTCTGTAAGGGCTGTGTTTATTTTGCTATATAACGCTCTTATCTGAAGTTTCATCTCCACTTTATCAACGACTGAATCCTTATCGCTGCTTAAAACATCTATCAGACTGATTTCATTTCCCTCTTTATCAATTCCTATTGGATCATGAAGAAATGTTTCACTCTTCTGCTTTTTGCTATTTCTAAAGAGCATCAATATCTCGTTTTCTATGCACCTAGAAGCGTATGTTGCCAGTCTAGTTCCTTTTGAAACATCAAATGAATCTATCGCTTTTATTAGACCAACTGTTCCTATCGATATTAATTCATCAATATCCCTGTTAGGTATCTGGTACTTTTTTACAATATGTGCTACAAGTCTTAAATTTCTTTCTATTAGTATGCCTTTTGCCTTCTTATCCCCTTCCTTTAGCAGCTTTAAATACATTTCTTCTTCTTCTTCATCTAAAGGTTTAGGAAATGTGTTATTACCCGAAATATACCCTGTTAAGAATATATTATTACATAGAAACTCCATAATATTAGAAATCAAAATCACTAAGATTTCCTCCTAGCAGTGCTTATTATATAATATGATTTTATATTGAAATATTGCTTAGTAAATTTATTTAATTTTTTAATGCATTAATTATATCTCTAAAAATAGGTGCTCCAGTATTTCCACCACCAAGCTCCCTGCCGTCTGGGTGGGTATCACCAATATTAGGTGCTACTATTACCATAGTATATTTCCTGCCTCCAAGACTAAAATATCCTGCAAACCATCCATGGTTAGTAGCTCCTCCTTCACCTGTTGATGTACCGGTTTTTCCGCCTTCCTCTACCCCATCAACTTTAGCTTCATATCCTGTGCCCTGCCAAATAACCTTATTCATTGTATTTTGGACAATTTCTGAGGTAGTGCTGCTGAAAACACGCACTTCTTCATTTTCTTCTTTAATTATTTCATTATTATCATTATCTACTACTGCATCAATTAAAGAAGGCTTGATATACACACCATCATTCACTACTGCATTTATTGCGCCAGCTATTTGAAGCGGAGTCACTGTAATGCATTGTCCAATGGAAAAATTACTTACGCCTTCATCTTCAGTTATTTTTACACCGGAAGCTTCTTCTTTATTTTTACCATCTATCCCCAACACTTGCTTATACAAACCTAGTTTTTCAGTATAAGACAGCATATTCCCATAGCCAGCTTTATTACCAAGTTGTGCAAAAATATCATTGCAGGATACCTCTAATGCCTGTTCAACTGTCAATGCCCCATGAGCGTAGCTTTCGCCTTTTTTGGTACATATTGCTCCTTCACAATAATATACATCATCAGCATTGGTAATTCCTAAATCTAATGAAATAGCTTCTGTAAGTATTTTAAATATTGAACCTGGCTCATATCCAATGCTTCCAATACATAAGTTTACATTTGCCTGGCTTTCATCTTTCTGTACCATAGCCCTTATTTTCCCAGTATCACTTTCAATAAGTACTACTCCTACATTTTTTAAAAAGCTATAATCTTCACTTGCTAAGACTTCCCTAATTTTTTGAGTCCAGTCACTATTAATAGTAAGCCTGATATTTTTATTGCTGCTTTTATCATTTACTTCTACTATGCTATATACAGATTTATCATCTAGATAGTAATTATTAGTATCATACACATTATCTTTAATATACTCATTAACCTGCTTTTGGAAATCGCCAATTTTTGAATCCTTATTTTGATCAATGGATGCTATAAAATTCTCAATTTTCCAGCCTTCCTTTAAATCAGGACTCTTATAAGCATAAGTGTAAATTCCTTTTATATTTGTCAGCTTTTCTATCTTATGATAAGTTTCTTCTGTTATCTCATAATAGACCTTGCCCGATCCTTGAATTATATCAGTATAATTAAAACTGCTATCTTCTGATTTCATAATGAAATTTAAAGCCAGCAGATCCTCTAAAGTTTCTTCGTAATTATTTAATTTAAAAGGCTGGGTGTCAATTACAAGTACATACTTATTGTCATATTGAATCATGTCATTGCCATCCATATCCAATACTTTAAATCTCATCTGAGCAGTTGTCTCCATCTGATAATTTTTCAATTCTCCTTGAACTACTTTAGCCGGATGTACTTGTATATAGTATAACCTAATTATTAGCAATAAGATTACTGCTATAAAAAAACCACAGGTAATTTTTATTTTCTTCTTTACGCCATTTGCATTAAACAAAAAAACACCTCCATTTAGCTAAATTCTAGCCTTAGGAAGTGTTTTTTATTCAATTACTTTAATATATCCCTTATTTTTGCCATTAATATATCAATAGCAACTAAGTTATGTCCACCTTCTGGAATTATTATATCTGCATATCTTTTAGTTGGTTCTGTAAATTCCATATGCATAGGTCTTACCATAGTAAGATATTGGTCAATTACTGACTCAACAGTTCTTCCTCTTTCTTCTATGTCCCTAACTAATCTTCTTAAGATTCTAATATCAGCATCTGTATCAACATATACCTTAATATCTAAAAGATCTCTTATTCTTTCATCTTCTAGAATTAAAATACCTTCAACGATTATAATTTCCTTTGCTTCTACTAAAGTAGTCTCCTTAGATCTTGTATGCACTGTAAAATCATAACTTGGTTTTTGAATAGATTCACCATTAATTAACTTCTTTAAATGTTCAACAAATAAATCATTATCAAATGCTCTTGGATGATCATAGTTTGTTTTAACTCTTTCTTCCATAGATAGATGACTTTGATCTTTATAATACATGTCTTGTTGTATCATAGTGATACGATCTTTTGAAAAATTTGAGTATAAAGCATCAGCAATAGTACTTTTTCCTGAGCCTGTTCCTCCTGTAATTCCGATTAATATTGGTTTCTTCATGGTGTATCCTCCTAACGAACTCTTAAAGTGATATATTATTGCATTTCTTTACTAGCATATCATTTACTTGTAAAGGCGTATCAACCTTAACCTTAAACATCATATGCGCTCTATTAGCAACATCAGTTTTAACATTTTTATCTAAATCATACATATCTTCTAATGTAACCTTGAAATATGGTGATCCTGCTCTTAATACTTCAACTTCGTCTCCTTCAAAGACTCTGTTTTTTTGTAATATAGTAGCTGTTTTAGTTTCTTCATCATATTCCTTAACCATACCTACTATTTCATAATCTCTTACATATGAAGAATTTTCGTATGTCTGCTCTCCATTAATTCCTAAATAGAATCCTGTGTGATATGGTCTGTGGCTTACTTTTCTAAGCAGATCCATCCACTCATCCTTAAACTTATAAGCACTTGGATTTTCCCAGTAGCTGTCTAATGCTTCTCTATAAGCTTTTACAACAGAAGCTACATAGAATTCACTCTTCATTCTACCTTCGATCTTGAATGAATATATTCCACTCTTCACTAATTCAGGGATGTAATGTATCATACATAAATCTTTGGCATTCATGATATAAGTTCCATTTTCATCTTCCACTACAGGATAATATTCACCTGGTCTAGTTTCTTCAACTAAATGGTATTTATATCTGCATACATTTCCACAGATTCCTTTATTAGCATCTCTTTTTATCATATAATTTGATATTAAGCATCTTCCTGAATAAGCTACACACATAGAACCATGTACAAATGCTTCTATATCACATTCTTTAGGAATTTTTGATGTTATTTCATTAATTTCCTTAAATGTAAGCTCTCTTGCTAAAACTATTCTCTTTATTCCCATGTCATACCAGAACTTAGTAGCACGCCAGTTAACTGTATTAGCTTGTGTACTTAAATGTATTTCAAGTTCTGGCGCAACTTCTTTACAGATTGCGATTAAAGCTGGATCTGCTACTAATACAGCATCTACTCCAATTTCATAAAGACTTCTAATATACTCTTCAGCACCAGTCAAATCATGATTTCTAGCAAAAACATTTAATGTAACATATACTTTACGTCCTCTATCATGACAGTACTTTATTCCTTCAAGCATTTCTTCATTTGTAAAATTATTTGAAAATGCTCTTAAATTTAACTTTGATCCTCCAAGATATACAGCATCAGCTCCAAAGTCAATTGCAATCTTCAGCTTTTCTAAATTCCCAGCTGGTGCTAATATTTCAGGTTTTCTCATTCTTACTACCTCCTTTTGGTAATAGCTATTCCATCACCCATAGGAATAACAGATGTAATTAAATTTTCATCTTCAGATACCATATCTAAATATTTTCTCATTCTCTTTACGATAGTAATCTTTCTTCTCTTTACTAAATCGTCAGTGGCAACCATTCCTCTAAATAGCACATTATCCGCTATAATAATCCCATCTTCTTTAAGCAGTCTTAAACAATGTGGTAGGAAGTGATTATAGTGCCCTTTTCCTGCATCCATAAATATTAAATCATAAGGTTCCTGTAGTTTTTCTAGTATTTCTAAACAGTCCCCTTCTTCAATAATAATTTTTTCTTCTAAATTAAAGTTTTTAATATTTTGCTTTGCTAAAGCAATCATTTCTTCACTACGTTCTATTGTAGTAATATGTGGATTTGTTCCTGCTGCCTCATGCATAATTATTGCTGAGTAGCCTATAGCTGTTCCAAGTTCTAATATTCTTAATGGTTTTTTCATATTTACCATAAATTCTAAAAACTTGATTGTTTCCTTTTGAGCTATAGGAACACCATTTTCCTTAGCAAACTCTTCTAATTCTTTTAAAGTACCTTTGCTTTCTGGTATTAAATTTCTAATATATTCTTCCATATAGTCATAGGTAATTCCGCTCATCTTATTCCTCCATATTATAGCCTAATTCTTCTCTTTTAGCTAAAAAATCATCATAATTATCAGTAAAATAATGAGTGTTTTCACCTTGTAATAAATAATATAGATAATTAGTTTCTGCAGGACTTATTGCTGCAATTAATGATTCTTTCCCTGGGTTAGCTATTGGTCCAATTGGTAATCCTTTGTACATATAAGTGTTATATGGTGAATCGATTTCTAGATCACTAGTATATACAACTTCCTTATGATACCCTTGTGCATAAATCACAGTTGCATCAATCTGCAATGGCATATCAATTCTAAGCCTATTATATATAACTGAAGCGATTATTTTTCTTTCATCAGAAACTACTGCTTCCTTTTCAATCATAGAAGCTACTGTAACAATATCATCTATTTCATCTTCTTTTAGCTTAACATTTTGGCTTTCTGAAATTTCTTTTAAAATTTCTTCAAATCTACTTACCATTGCTTTTACTATGTCACTTGCTTCAACTTCTTCTTCAAATAAATATGTATCTGGAAATAAATATCCTTCTAAATTGTATCTTTTATTTTGATCTGCCTTTACGAAACTTGGCAATGGATAGTTTTTAACTGCCTTAATAAATTCTTCACTGCTGCAAATTTTATCTTCAGCAAGTTTCTCTGCTATATCTTCTATAGTATATCCTTCAGGAATTGTTACAGCCCTTAGAGAATATGTAGAAGCACTTGTAAGTGTATTTACTATTTCATCAACACTCATATCCTTCTGTAGTAAATATCTACCTTGAAGAAGATCTAGATTGCTTTTAGCTAATTTTAAATGAAGCTTTATAAAAAAAGAATTTCTTAATTTCCCCTCATCTGAAAGTTTGTTTAATACACTATAAAAAGTATCTCCTTCTTCTACAGTAATTACTTCAGAGTCATCTATCTTTAGTGGTTTTTTGACAGCAATACTATATCCAGCCATAAATCCTACACCTATTACGGCTATGACTAAAGCTATCATTATTAAGTTCTTAGCTTTTTTCATAAATACCCCCTATATAATTAATGAATAGCCTTATTCAGGCTATTCACTATTATAATACTTATTTATACTATTTTAAAGATATTTGATGAATTTAGTCAGATTATTTTTTACCTCTGCTAATCATTCTCTTTCTTTCAGCAGCATCTAAGTATTTCTTTCTTATTCTTACACTTTGTGGTGTAACTTCAACTAATTCATCATTTCCAATGAATTCAATTGATTGTTCTAAAGTTAAAGGTGTTATAGGAACTAATTTAACCGCATCATCTGAACCAGAAGCTCTTGTATTTGTAAGCTTCTTACCTTTACATACGTTTATATCTAAATCTTCAGCTCTTGCACATTCACCAACAACCATTCCTTGGTATACTGGAGTTCCTGGAGTTATGAATAACTTACCTCTTTCTTGTGCATTGAATAATCCATAAGCTATCGCTTCACCTTGTTCGAATGATACTATTGAACCTCTACTTCTTGATTCAATTTCTCCTTTATATGGTGCATATCCTTCGAACACGTGGTTCATGATTCCGTTACCTCTTGTGTCAGTCATGAATTCATTTCTAAATCCAATTAATCCTCTTGCAGGGATAACGAATTCTAATCTTGTATATCCATTAACAGCTGAAGTCATATTAACCATTTCAGCTTTTCTTGGTCCCATTTTTTCCATAACAGCACCCATGAATTCTTCCGGTACGTCAATTGTTAAGTATTCCATTGGTTCTAATTTCTTACCATTTTCTTCTTTAAAGATAACGTTTGGTTTAGAAACTTGTAATTCAAATCCTTCTCTTCTCATTGTTTCGATAAGAACTGATAAGTGAAGTTCTCCTCTTCCTGAAACTTCGAAACAATCAGGAGTTATTTCTTTAACTCTTAAACTTACGTTAGTTTCTAATTCTTTCATTAATCTATCTCTTAAGTGTCTTGAAGTTACGAATTCACCTTCTTTACCAGCAAATGGTGAATCATTAACCATGAAGTTCATGTTAAGTGTTGGTTCATCAATTTCAACGAATGGTAAAGCTTCTGGATTAGAAGAATCAGCTATAGTTTCTCCAATATTAGCATCAATAATACCACTTACTGCAATAATATCTCCAAGTCCAGCTTCTTCAATTTCTTCTCTCTTTAATCCATTATAACCAAATACAGCTGTTATTTTGTAATTTGCTTTACTTCCATCTTGTCTAACTAAAGCAACGCTTTGATTTTTCTTAACTTTTCCTCTATGTACTTTACCTATAGCAATTTTACCAACGAATGCATTACTATCTAAAGTTGTAACTAGCATTTGGAAAGGTCCATCTATATATCCCTTTGGTGGTTCAACATGTTCTATAATTGTCTTAAATAATGGTTCCATACCCATATTTGTATCTTCAACATTATATCTTGCAAAACCTTCTCTAGCAGAAGCATATATAATTGGGAAGTCTAATTGCTCATCATCAGCTCCTAATTCTAGGAATAAGTCAAATACTTCATCAATAACTTCTTCTGGTCTAGCGTTTGGTTTGTCTATCTTATTTATAACAACGATTGGTTTTAACTTTAGCTCTAGAGCTTTCTTTAAAACGAACTTTGTTTGTGGCATTGGTCCTTCATAAGAATCAACAACAAGTAAAACTGAATCAACCATCTTAAGTACACGTTCAACTTCTCCACCGAAATCAGCATGTCCCGGTGTATCAACGATGTTTATTTTTATTCCATCATACATAACTGCAGTATTCTTTGAAAGAATTGTAATTCCTCTTTCTTTTTCTAAATCATTAGAGTCCATTACTCTTTCATCCATTTTTTCATTTGATCTAAATACGTGACTTTCTTTAAACATAGCATCAACTAATGTTGTTTTACCATGGTCAACGTGAGCTATTATTGCTATATTTCTAATATCATCTCTAGTTATTAATTCCATTTAATTTCCTCCATTAACTTTTATTAATAAATTTAAATATTACTATTAAATTCATAATTTTTATTTTAAAGGCTTATCTTACTTTTGAACAAAGCAGGCTAAAGGTAATAAAACCTATGCTACGCTATATCTTTTAAAGTTAAAATTACTAAATTATAAATTTAGATTCTCCTTTTGTAAACCTATAAATATTTTACTTAAAAAGAAAATTGGATACACTCGTATCCAATTTCCAAATCTCTAAATTATTCTACTATTATCTTTGT
>CAKVNP010000058.1 GCA_934777095.1 uncultured Clostridium sp.
GAATTAGCAAAGGCTTTAAAACCAATAGTATATATTGATAAAGACACATTAATTGGATTATCTAAACAAATTTTTAAAGTTGCTGGAGAAGAAAATAATAGAAGTTCTCAATTTTTTGAAGATAATATAAGAAATCCTGAATATGAAGTATCTTTAGAATTAGCTTTTGAAGCTTTAGATTATTGTGATACAGCTTTAATAAATGCTCCATTCACAAGAGAAATAAGAGATGTTGAATATATGAAATCTTTAAGAGATAAATTAGAAGAAAGAGATATTCAACTTATAGTTATCTGGGTAGAAACAGATAAAGAAGTATGCCATCAAAGAATGATTGAACGTAACTCAGATAGAGATACATGGAAATTAGCAAACTGGGATGAATACATAGCAGGATGTAATTTTGAAAAACCAACTGGAATTCCAGAATTAAAGGTATTTAAGAACTCAACAACAGAAGAATTTAATGAATCAATAAAAGAAATGGTTCATTATTTAAGAGGATAGTAAATCAAATTCTAACGCAAAATAAATAGTACATATTTTTATAATGGTAGATATTCAAATTTTTATATAAAAAAATAAAAGGATAAAAAATTATCCTTTTATTTTTTTGTTTAAAAGTAAATACGGAGAGAGTACATATATTTCATCAACTAGAGAGGTAACTATAGAAATACATAAAAATAGACTGCTTTTTATTGTGTATGCCATTAGTAAATGATAAAATTTAAAGAAATAATTTATTAACAACATAATGTGGGAGGAAAGAAGATAGATGGAAAAAGTTATTGGATTTATCGGGGGAGGAAATATGGGAGGAGCAATGATTGGCGGCATTGTTGAAAGTAAAGTAGCTCCTGCCGAGAAAATAATTGTTTCAGGGCCTCATATTGAAAGAATAAATAAATTTAAGGAAAAGTACGGAGTGGTAATTACTACAGATAATATTGAACTTGCAAAAAAAGCGGATATTATTTTTTTAGCAGTAAAGCCAAACATCTACCCAGTAGTTATTGAAGAAATAAAGAATTATATTAAGGAAAATTCAATAATAGTAACAATTGCAGCAGGACAGACAATTGAATCAGTTGAAAAACTATTTGGTAGAGAAGTTAAGCTTGTAAGAACTATGCCAAATACGCCAGCTTTAGTAGGGGAAGGAATAAGTGCAATATGTGCTAATAGTTTAGTTTCAAAAGACGAGCTAGCAGAAATACAGGATATTTTCAATAGTTTTGGGAAAGCAGAAGTGGTACCAGAAGAATTGTTCCATACTGTAATAGGAGTCAGTGGTTCATCTCCTGCTTATGTATATATGTTTATTGAAGCAATGGCTGATGCGGCAGTAAAGGGCGGAATGGCTAGAAATCAAGCATATAAATTTGCAGCGCAGTCAGTATTAGGATCAGCAAAAATGGTTTTAGAGACAGGAATGCATCCAGGAGAATTAAAAGATATGGTTACTTCTCCGGGGGGAACAACTATTGAGGCTGTAGCTGAGCTTGAAAAACAAGGCATGAGAAATGCAGTAATTTCAGCTATAGATGTCTGTATAGAAAAGTCTAAAAACATGACTAGGGAATAAATGTAATATTTTACTTAAATGATAATCTTTTTATAAAAAACTTGTTAAAGTTTTAAATTTACAGTAATATATAGGAAGGATTAACATAGGAGTGAAATAAATGCAGAATAATGACGCAGTTGTAGTATTAGAATTAAATAAAAAATTAGCATCAAAAAAAGAGATTAAATTTACATTGTTAGAATGTCTAGCTGATTTAACTAAGGATAGATTAAGCAAATTGGCATCAAATTATAAAATTGCTAATAGATCTAAAATGAAAAAAGATGAATTAGCAGAAGCTATCTATAATGAAATTACATCTATGAATGCAGTTAAAGAAAAAGCTTTGATGTTAGATGAAAAAAGCGTAGCTTTAATAAAAGAATTAGCAGATAATGAAAAAATTACTGCTACATCAGAAGCTTTAGCAATATATGAAGAAATATTAAATTTAGCTTTGGTATTTACTTATCTTGAAAATGATCAGATAGTTATGGTTATGCCAAAGGAAATTAAAGAAGCATTATCAGAAGTTAAAGATAATGATAATGCTGTTAATAGTGAAGATATCATTGATGAAGCAAGATACAATGAAGTTACAAAATATATTGTGGGATTTGCTGAAGCTTATGGAATGTATGAACCATCAGTTTTAATTGAGACATTTAATAGACAAAATGATGAAGAATTGACAGAAGATGAATTAAATAAAGTAATAGATGGATGCAGCCCAGCAGAATGTAGAGTATTTAGGCATGAAGGCTTAATAGTACAAGATTCACTATTAATGATTGAAGATGGAATTGCGAGATTAAAAGAGCAAAGAGAAGGAAAAGATTATTACAGCTTTAGTAAAGAAAAAGTTACTGAATATGCTAACGGAGCATATATCGAAATGACAAATGCTCATCATAACTTAAGAAATAAGCTTATAGAAGTATGTAAGGATCAAAAGGTTGGAAATGAAATATTTGAAGATATCTGTGATTCTTTAATGTTCTTAGATTTAAATACTCATTTTGTAATATCTGAGTTTAATAGAAGAAAGATTCAAGTGAATACTTATAAAGAATTTGAAATAATATTATCACTTGCTAAAAAAGTAAATGATAATACAAGAAAATGGGGAAATAAGGGATATACACATAATGAACTTGCACTTTTAGCTAGCAAAAAGCTAGTTGGCAGAAATGAGCCATGTGTCTGCGGAAGTGGCAGAAAATATAAAAAGTGTTGTGGAAGATAAATATACCTAGATTTCTTTAATATAATGATTATTATGTCAGTGTACTAAGTTTTTTAAACTTAGTACATTTTTTTATAAATTACAAAATATAGGAATGTAAAATGAAATTATTGTTTGAAAAAGCAATAAATGATAAACTGAATTATATTGGTTTACGATAGTTAATTAATGAGGAGGGGAAAGAATGCTTTCAAAATATAGTGTAAAAAAACCGTATACAATTGTGGTATCGGTTATCTTAGTAATTTTATTGGGGGTAATATCATTTACTAGAATGACTGCGGATTTACTTCCAAGCATTGACTTGCCATATGTAATAGTAATGACTACTTATCCTGGAGCAAGTCCAGAAAAGGTCGAAATGTCTGTTACTAAGCCATTAGAACAGTCGCTGGCAACTACTACAGGCGTAGAAAACGTTACCAGTATATCTAATGAAAATTCGAGTGTAATTATGCTTGAATTTAGCCAGTCAGTAAATATGGACAGTGTCATGATTGAAATGAGTGGTTATGTAGATTTGGTAAAGGCTAATTTTGATGAAGGGGTAGGAACTCCAATGTTGATGAAGCTTAATCCAGATATGCTTCCGGTGATGACTGTTAGTATTGATGCTGATGATATGGATATTAAGGAGTTATCTAAATATGTTGAACAAGAGATTATACCTGAATTTGAAAAGATAGAAGGGGTAGCATCTGTAACATCAACAGGGATAGTGGAACAACAAGTTAGTGTAAAGCTACAGAAGGATAAGATTGATGAAATAAATAAGAAGGTTTTAGCATCTGTTGATAAACAGCTAGCTGAAGCACAGAATCAATTAGATACTGCTAAGGCACAAATAGAATCAGGAAAGAATACTCTTGCAGAAGAGGGGACAAGCAAAACAGAAGAGCTGGCAGAAGGTACAGTAGCCTTAGAAGATGGAAAGACACAAATTGATAATGCTTTAAGCACTATGGCATCTACAAAAACAGATCTTCAACAAAAAAGAGAAGAATTAGTTAAACAAAAAGAAATGTTAGAAAAGCTAATTGCCGTCCAAGAGGAGAATAATCTTGAAGTAATTCAGCAGGAAAAAGATGCATTAAAACAATTTAATGATGGAATAGCAGCTATTGATAATGCTATTACACAAATAGATACAGAACAGCCAGGGTTAGAAAGCAAATTGGCTGAACTTAAGGAGAATGAAAAGCTATTAGAAGTTGGTAAAATTACTTTAAGTCAGGAGCTAGCTAAGGCATCAGCAGCATTAGCTGCCAATGAAGCTGAACTTGCAAAGGCTACCGAGGAATTTAATGCTAAAAGAGAAGAAGCATATAAAAATGCTGGTGTTGGTGATGTAATAACATCAGATACTATTAGTAAAATATTGATGGCAGAAAACTTTTCTATGCCAGCTGGCTATATTGAAGAAAGTGGTGAGAAATATCTTGTTAAAGTAGGAGATACAATTTCTTCTATTGAGGAGATGGAGAATCTTGTGCTATTTAATATAGATGTAGAAGGTGTTGGAGAAATCAAGCTGAAAGATGTTGCGGAAGTTTCAATGGTAGATAATTCAAGCGAGATGTATGCCAAAATAAATGGTAATGACGGTATAGTGTTATCATTCCAAAAACAAAGTACATCTGCAACAGCAGAAGTATCAAAAAGTATTAATAAAACTATTTCTAAGCTTATTGGTGATAAAGAAGGATTACATATTACATCTCTTCAAGATCAAGGGGTATATATAGATATAGTAGTTGATTCAGTACTAAATAATTTGATTTTAGGTGGGATATTAGCTGTAATTATTTTATTTGTATTTTTAAGAAACATAAAACCTACAATAATAGTTGCTTTTAGCATACCTATAAGTTTAATGTTTGCCTTAGTATTAATGTACTTTAGCGGGGTTACTATGAATATTATCTCACTGTCAGGTTTAGCCTTAGGAGTAGGTATGCTGGTGGATAATAGTATAGTTGTAATTGAAAATATATATAGGCTGAGAAATGAAGGGGTACCTTCAGCAACGGCTGCCGTAAAAGGTGCCAAGCAGGTAGCAGGAGCAATATTTGCCTCTACGCTTACAACAGTATGCGTATTCTTACCTATAGTATTTACTGAGGGATTATCAAGACAGTTGTTTACTGATATGGGGCTTACCATTGGATACTCCTTAATAGCTAGTTTAATAGTTGCCTTGACTTTAGTACCATCAATGGCAGCAACTGTCCTTAAAAATAATGTTGAGAAAGAACATAAATTTTTCAATAAGATAGTAGTTGTTTATGAAAAGATATTAAGGGCTGTGTTAAAGCATAAGTCTGTAATATTAATCTTTTCTGTATTAGTATTAGGCTTAAGTGCGTATTACTGCGTGAAGCAAGGAACTACCTTAATACCAGAGATGGACAGCACACAAATATCTATCACAATGGAAATGGATAACGAAGCTACTACTGAAGAACTTAGAGAAATGAGCAATGTGGTTATAGGAAAAATTGCAGAACTTGATGATGTACAAACTGTAGGATCTATGCAGTCTAGTAATTCAGCTATGAGTTTATTAAGTGGCGGAAATAGCAAAGCAATATCAATTTATGTAATATTAAAAGATGATAAGAAACATTCTAGTATTGAAGTGGGAGATTTAATCGCAGAAAAAACAGCAGACTTAAATTGTGATTTATCAATAAGTACATCTAATATGGATATGTCTGCTTTAGGTGGTTCAGGAATAAGTATAGATATTAAAGGTGATGATTTAGATACATTAAAAACCATTGCAAAAGACGTGGGAGATATATTAAGAAATACTAAAGGAACAGATGAAGTTTCTGATGGACTAGAAGAATCTTCAACGGAAACACGTGTAATAGTAGATAAAAATAAAGCAATGAAATACAACTTAACAGTTGCACAAGTTTATCAAGCAATAGCAGCTACATTATCTAACGAAACTAAATCTACAACGTTAACTATGGAATCTAATGATTATCCAGTTGTAATTGTTAAAGCTGATGGTGATGCAATAACAAGAGAAAATTTAAAAGATTATAAAATTACTGTAACAGAAAATAACGAAGAAAAGGAAATAAGCTTATCTGAAATTGCTTCAATAAGTGAAGAGGAGGGCTTAACAGCAATAAACAGAGATAATTCAGTAAGAGCAATGCAGGTAACTGCTTCAATAGATTCTGCACATAACGTTGGTTTAGTTAGTGAGGATGTAGAAAAGAAACTTGCAGAATATAAATTGCCTGAGGGATACACCATAGATATGGGTGGTGAAACAGAAGCAATTGTTGAGGCTTTTACAGATTTAATTAAAATGATATCTTTAGCAATAGTATTTATATATTTAATTATGGTAGCGCAATTCCAATCACTGTTATCACCATTTATTGTATTGTTTACTATACCGCTTGCCTTTACAGGTGGATTTATTGGATTGTTAATCAGCGGCTTTGAATTAAGTATGATTTCTATGCTTGGGTTCTTAGTTTTATCTGGTGTAGTAGTTAATAATGGTATAGTATTTGTAGACTATGTAAATCAATTAAGGCTTGAAGGTATGGATAAGAAAGAAGCATTAGTGGCTGCAGGAAAAACTAGGTTAAGACCTATATTAATGACAGCGTTAACTACAATACTTGGTCTTTCTACTTTAGCTATGGGAATAGGAATGGGAGCAGATATGGTTCAGCCTATGGCAGTAGTAACAATAGGAGGATTAACTTACGCTACAATATTAACACTATTTGTAGTGCCTTCTATGTATGATATATTACATCGTAGAGAACTAAAACCTATTGAAATAGATGAAGAATTATTAAATGTTTAATAAGGTATTAGTAGCAGAAGATATAGAAAAAGAGCTTGGGGAAGTAATTCCTCAAGCTCTTTATTTGAATCTTTTTATTACTTTTAAATTATATTTATGAAGCAGTTCAAATGATAATGGAATATTTTTATCAATTTCTATTATTTGAAACAGTATTAGGTTGTTGTCAGTTTCATATGATAACAGCCTGCCATTCACTTCATCACGAAAATTTGTCCAATCCCATAAATGAACTTTTCCATCAAGAGGAGCAAATAAAAATATTCTTTTCCTGCTTCTTTTGATATAATCACTCAATTTTATTTTAATGGCTTTTCCATTAACAAAATCATTGATGATTTCATCTGTATATTTTGAATAATCTATAATTTCTACGTTATTTTTCGGTAACTTGCCATCATTAAGATAGTCTATATATATTTCTTTGAATTTACCCATCTATATCACCTAATATTATTATACATAATATAAAGAGATAAGCATTAATAAAAATTATTGAATTGGTTCTTTACCTTTTGCGTTTCTGCTTATTAAGTTAAATATACTTAAAGTAATTGCACCTAAAGCAAGTAATGCAGAAGCAAACCATACTATTCCACCGAAATAAGGAATTACGATTAGTACTCTTAAGGCAAATATACCAGTAAGTCCACGTAGGAAAATATTTTTATCTTTAAGCACTAGATTACCAAGAACAATTCCTGCAATAATTGGAGATAAGTATAAAACAACTCCATAGATAATTAAGCTTAGTATTGATACAGGTATACCTACATAAGTAAAGCAGATAAATAAAGCAGCTACAGGTAATACTGTAAAAGTTCCAAAACCAGCAACGAATGGAAGCCAAGGTTTTTTTGCAAGAGCTGTAGTTGAATTATTTAAGAATTGTCTACAGATTAAAATTAATAATGCACCTAAAATAAATGAAGAAATAATTTTAGTTAAGAAACTAAAAATAGAAAAAGTTTTTGATGGAGCAAATTCTTCAGTATTGCTAATTGTAACATTCATTTTACTTTTATCAATATCCCCTAAAACATCAGGATCTTCAGATGCTGTTACATCTATAGAACCATCAATTTTAGCGTTTTTACCAAATGTTACTTTAGCAGCATTTACTTTAACATTACCAGTAACGGTACCATCGATGTATACATCATTACCATAAAGATATAAATCTTCACAAGTACCATAAAAATCTATAGAACCAGCAAAAAGATAAATTCCTTTTGCGTTAGTATCTGTATTAACTAAAATTGAAGAACCAGCAGCAGTTATATTTTTAACTGATTTAGCTGAAATATTAATAGTATTAGCTGCAGCTCTAATACTTCCGCCAACATTGTCGGATGTTATATATACATTGTTTGCTAAAGCAATAATATCACTGTCTGTTTTACCAGTGAAGTCAATTGAATATCCAGCAGCAAATAAATCACCTTTTAATTCTGAATTATCGTTGATGTATTGCTGAAAGATAAATTTATTATCAGCACTTTCTACTGAAAGCTCATCTGAATAAAGACTATTTGTAATACTGTCCTTAGAATCTGTATTTGTATCAGCAAAAACAGGTATAGCTATTGAAAAACATATTAATAATGACAATATTGATACAATAAATTTTTTCATAGGGAAATCTCTCCTTAATTATATAATTATTCTTTAATTATATCATTAAAGGAGAGATTTATAAATATTGCTAGATATTAGAATTCTCTTTCAAAAAGCTGTATTTTATCCGGGTCCTCAAAGTCTTCTAGGGAGGTTATTCCTAATTTGCTAAGAACATTATCTAATGTTTCGCTATGAACTGGAACTTTTACAGCTGAATTGTAGGCAAACTCATTTACTGCCTCTGTACCTTGTTCCGGAGGAATAATTGCCTTAGGTCCGCCAACACAACCACCGGGACATCCCATTCCTTCTACAAAGCTGGCAGAAAGATTACCTGCTAATGCTTTATTTAAAATTTCTTTACATTCCTTTATGCCATTTCCTTGAAGAGCATTAAAATTCTTAACTTGTTCAGGGTATAGTTCTTCTAATGTCTCTTTTACTGCAATAGATACACCGCCAGTTCTTGCATAAAGTCGTCCGCCCTTTGAAGCATATTCTACAGTAGGTATTCCTTGTAGTTCTTCAGGCTTTATATCCATTGCTTTAAATATCTCATCTACTTCTTCAAAGGTAAGAACAAAATCAATAGTTCCTGCTAGGTCTTTTTCTTTTGCTTCAGCTTTTTTAGCAATACATGGACCAATAAATACTACCTTTGCATCCTTATTTAATTCTTTTATTACTCTGCCAGCTGCTATCATTGGAGAAACAGATGGAGATAAATTAGGCAGTAATTCGCTATATACTTTTTTTAGCATGGCAACCCACATAGGGCAGCAACAGGATGTAAGCATTAAATCATTTGGAGATTTTACATGTTTATTAAATTCAATGCTTTCCTTTATTGTTAAAATATCAGCAGCAAAAGCTACTTCGATCATATCAGTAAATCCAAGCTTTATAAATGCAGCACGGAGCTGGTCCATAGTAACATTTTCACCAAATTGGCCGCTTATGGCAGGTGCAACAGCAGCGATGACAGTTTTATTTTCTTTTAAAAGATTTAGTATAGGTATAAATTCAACTTTATCTAAAATTCTGCCGTTTTTACATGAATCAATACATAGGCCGCAGTTTATGCATCGGTCATCGGCAATATATGTTGTTTTTTTATCATCGCTATATAATATCGCATTAAATGGACAAGCTATTTGGCAGGAGTATTTATTATTTTTATCAGGTGTACAAGTTGAATTACAGCAATCGAGCTTTTCAACTATTCTTTTATTTACAGTATAGGCTGTGATGGCTTTTTTTAGATTATAGACATAATTATTATCAAATTCTACATCTACACCAC
>CAKVNP010000059.1 GCA_934777095.1 uncultured Clostridium sp.
ATATTTAAGTGGATACCTAGCATTCTTTTGCAATAAATTAATAAGTTTTAGATCAATTTTATCCAAGTCGTCCAACCTCACTTTGCTAAGAGCTATATATATTTTTACTTCTTATACTTTATTTCTTCTATTATATTAAAAAGAGTATATGGGTAAAATATCACCTACCATACACTCCTTTGTTCATATTATTATCATAAAGTTTTTTCCATTTTTTGTCAATTATTTTTTAAACAATGCATATATTCTTTAACTCTTGAGCTTTCTACTATAAAGCCCTCTCCCTTAGAACAAAAAATAGATGATGAAGTATATTCTATATCCTTATTTTTATCATAGCCTATTTTTTCAACCACTTCTTTTGTATTATGGCAGATATCATATCCTTCAAATACCAAATTTAAACTTCCTCTTCCCCTTGAAAAGCTCTGAAACTCCAAAGGATAATTCGTAAGGGTAGACACAGGGCCTCGTCCATTAATTATAACCCTGTCTTCATAAGTAACAGGTTCTGTAAATTCCCCACTCATTTTTTGAATATCGCTTAATATTCTACCAATAAGCGTCATATCTGCCTCAATTTTAAAAGAATAATAAGGTTCCAATAAAATATTTTCAGCATTATCTAATCCTTGTCTTAAAGCTCTTTTAAATGCCTCCCTAAAATCTCCACCTTCAGTATGCTTTATATGTGCTCTTCCATCTAAAAGAGTTATTTTTGCATCAGTAAAAGGTGAACCAGTCAGTATTCCCTTATGCTCTTTTTCAAAAATATGTGTTCTTACAAGATTCTGCTGACCTGTAGTTAAAAAATCTGGATGACATTTACTTTCAAAGGTAATTCCTTCACCCCTTTTACCTTCTTCTATTAATAAATGTACTTCTGCATAATGTCTTAGCGGCTCAAAATGACCATATCCTTCTGTTTTACCTCTAATAGTTTCCTTATATAAAATTTCAGGATCTTCAAATGTTATATCCATATTGAATCTTTCTTTTACAAGTTCCTTTAACACTTCCAATTGTATTTTCCCCATTATGCTCACCGAAAGTTGTTTTAACTTCTCATTCCATAATACATTTAAGGTTTTTTCTTCTTCTTCTAATATTTTAAAATTCTTATAAACTTCCTTCTCATTGATATTTTTATCAAAAGTTACTTTTGCTTTTAATGTTGGAACCATATCATATGATTTAATATCTTCAATGCCAATTCCCATACCAGAAAATGCTTTACTTAAACCTATAACAGCATAAACATCCCCTGCTGAAATTTTATCCTTAGCTTCATATTTCGTTCCATTATATGCTCTAATTTCATTTATCTTTTCTAAGTATTCTTCGCCATTTACTTTATATGATATTTCATCCTTTACTTTTATAGCTCCTGATAATGCTTTTATAAAAGTAAGCCTATTTCCTTTATCATCATATTTTATTTTCAAGACTCTTCCTGTAAACTCTGTACTTTCAATATAATTAGTTTTAGTACTTTCTTCAAATTTGTTTATAAATTCTAATATGCCTATATCTAATAATGCAGATCCTTTAGCTGCTACAAAAAGTTTTTCTTCTTTAATAAGGTTTATAATTTTACTTTTCCATAAATCTTTCTTATATCCTTCTTCTAAATATATTTCTAATAATTCCTCATCTCTTTCTGCTATAAATTCTATTATTTCTTCATTAAGATTATTTAAATTATCATCCTTTAAAAATACTATATCACTGCTTAGCTTTCTCTTTACTTCTTCTACTATCTTTTCTAAATCAAGATCAGCTCTATCTGATTTATTAATAAATATAAAGGTAGGTATATTGTGTTTTCTTAGCAGCTTCCACACTGTTTCTGTATGCCCCTGTACTCCATCCGCAGCACTTATTAAAATAATGCCGTAATCTAAAACACTTATTGTTCTTTCCATTTCAGGTGAAAAATCTATATGACCTGGAGTATCTATTAAGAAATATTTTGACCCTTTAAATTCAAAAATTCCTATATCTGAAAAGATTGTAATTCCTCTTTCTTTTTCAATTTCATGAATATCTAAATAAGCTTCTTTATGATCAACTCTCCCTCTTTTTCTAATAGCATTTGTATGATATAAAATCTGTTCAGAAAAAGTGGTCTTGCCAGCATCAACATGAGCAAATATTCCAATTGTTTTTTTCATAACTTTCCTCTTATTTTCATTTAATAATATTATTATTATTATTTTATCACAAAAAGAAAAGCAAATGATAGCTTAGTACTAGAGCCCAAACTATCATTTCTTTATCTTATCTAAAATTGAAATAATTAATTCCTATAGCATTTCTTACTTCATTTAAAGTCTGCACTGCTGTTTCTCTTGCTATATTGCTTCCTTCCATTAATATTCTATATAATTCAGCTGTATCCTTAGCAAATTCTTTTCGCCTATTTCTTATTGGCTCAAGTTCTGCCTGTAAAACTTCATTTAAATATTTTTTTACTTTAACATCACCTAAGCCTCCCCTAGTATAATGTTCCTTTAATTCTTTTACATATTCTTTATCACTTGCAAAAGCATCTAAATACATAAATACAGTATTACCTTCGACACACCCTGGATCCTCTACTCTTATATGATTAGGGTCAGTATACATACTCATAACCTTTTTCTTTATTACATCTGCTTCATCTGATAAATATATGGCATTATTTAATGACTTGCTCATCTTAGCCTTTCCATCTATTCCTGGAAGTCTGCCACAGGCTGCTGATGGCAATACTGCCTTAGGCTCCCTTAACACCTCTCCATATATTGAATTAAATGTTCTAACTATTTCCCTAGTCTGTTCTATCATTGGAAGCTGATCTTCACCTACAGGTACTATACTTGCTTTAAAGGCTGTAATATCTGCCGCCTGGCTAACTGGATAAATAAAGAAACCTGCTGGTATGCTGCTTTCAAAATTCTTCTGCTTAATTTCCTCCTTGACTGTAGGATTTCTATGCAATCTAGAAACTGTTACCAAATTTAAATAATGCATGGTTAGCTCATTTAATTCTGGAATTTGAGATTGTACTAATATTGTAGATTTTTTAGGATCTATTCCCACAGCTAAATAATCTAATAATACTTCTAATAGACTATTTCTTATTTTTTCAGGATTTCTCGCATTATCAGTTAAAGCCTGCATATCTGCAATCATTATATTCATTTCATATTTATCACTTTCCTGCATAGCCACCCTATTTTTTAACGAACCTGCATAATGACCTATATGAAGCTTTCCTGTTGGTCTATCTCCAGTTAAGATAATTTCTTTTTTCATTATTTTTTCCTCCTCTTTACTTCTTACAATCTTTATTTAAATAAAAAAGTCCGTCCTAAATAATAGGACGGATTATCCGCGTTACCACCTAAATTGCATAATATAAAAATATTATACCACCTCATTTTAAGAAGAAACCAAATCAAGGTCTATTCTATAGCTGCTATAAGATGCAGCCCACCATTTCAGATACTAAGACATTTAGCCTGTTCCCTTTATTTCTCAGAGGCCCATTCACTATATCATCTACTGCTAAATTCCCACCATCTTTAGCTCTCTTTGAAGAAGTTTAATATAGCTACTTTCCCTCATCATCGAATTTATATTTTCTGTTTTTATATATAATATTCCTAATATTGTCAATTGTCAATGTTTTATAATTATTTTTAACGTACAATCTTTTCCATTCTAGCATATAATGCTTATGGAAAAATACAAAGGACGTGTTATTACGACAATAATAAGTAAACTATTCTATAAAACATTGATTTTATGTGGGGGAATTGTAGAAAACACTTTAGAAAATCTTACGAAAAAACCTCTGAAATTTAACTCTGATACCCTTTTTAAGATATTATCTCTCAATTCTAATTGTGAATATGGGAAAAAGTATAAATTTAGCAGTATAAAATCTATTACTGATTATAAATCTTTAGTTCCCTTGACTAATTATAAGGACTATGAAGATTATATAAATCGAATGGCTGAAGGTGAAGATAATATTCTTATCTCTTATAACGTTGAATATTACGGCCACACTTCCGGTACTACAGGCAAGCAGAAATTAATTCCTGTAACTAAAAAGGGGATGCTTGCAGCCTCAAAATATATGGCTTTGCTTATCCCAAAACTTTCATATAATAATTTTAAAAATAATTATAGTTATGGTCGTGGACTTCTGTTATCTGATATTGTTGTTACCACCTACACCAAAGGTGGGACTCCTATCTGTTCTGCTACTTCCGGTGGAATGAACAGTATAAAATATATTCTACCAATAATGTATACTTCCCCCCTTGAAATTATGAAAATTAATGATAAAGAATCTGCTCAATATCTCCATTTATTATTTGCTTTAAAAGAAACAAACCTTATGTATATAAGTGCTGTATTTATTTCTCATATTTTAGATATACTTAGATATTTAGATGAAAACTCAGAGTCACTGATTAATGATATTAGAAAAGGACGAATTACCCATAACTTAAAAATAGATTCTGCTACTAGAAATACTTTAAACAAGCAGTTAAAACCAGATGCTTCAAGAGCGGACTTTTTATCAAGAGAGTTTAAAAAAGGCGCTAAAGGAATATGCCAAAGAATCTGGCCTAAATTAGCATACATTGTAACTGTTACTGGCGCAAATTTTTCTATTTATGACGAAAAGGTAAACTACTATACAGACTATCTTCCTATTTATTCTACTGCCTATGCAGCTACTGAGGGAATGATCGGCATTAATCCTTACGCCTCTAAAATAAGCTATGTAATAATTCCTGATACTGTTTTTTATGAATTTATTCCTGTAAGTGACTGCCTTAAAAATAATCCTAAAACTTATAATATAGATGAACTTTCTATTGGCCAAAGCTATGAGATAGTCCTAACCAATTATGCAGGACTTTATAGGTATAGATTAGGTGATGTTGTAAAGGTAGTAGGTTTTTATAACAATTGTCCTAAAATTGAATTTTTATATAGACGTAACCAGCTTTTAAATATGGTATCTGAAAAAACTACAGAGGAACATTTAACCTCAACTATTTCAAATACAATATCAAAACTTAAATTAAATTTAGTAGATTATACTACCTGCGCTGATAATTCCCTTTCTCCAGGACGATATATCTTTTACCTTGAACTGAACGATCCTATTTCTCCAAGATTATCCGCCTCCATAGAAGATATCCTAGACAACGAGCTGCAAAAATGTAATTTAGCTTATGGACGCTTTAGGAGAAATCATAAATTATCCAAGGCAAAAGTTGTTTTACTGGCTCCCAAAACATTTTTAGCTATAAAAGAAACTCTTTTTGCCGCAGGAACATCTAATAGCCAGGTAAAGATTCCGCGAGTCATTACCAGCAATGAAAAGATTAAAGCTATAATTAATAAAAATACGCTATCTTAAAATAAAAAGAATCCCACACTTATCTGTGGAATTCTTTTTATTTATTTCTATCTATTAAGTATAGGACTTATTCCTTGTGCATAATTTCTTTTAATGCTTCCAAAAAGGCTTACTGATTCATTTTCATCTTCTGTTGCTGCAATATTATTTTCAAACACCCCACTACCATCAGTGTCTTCATTGTTTGCAGAAGATGTTTCTTGATCTAAAGCTAGTACTTCATCAATTATTTCATTAGTTGATAATGATTGTTTATATACATTTTCTTCTTTTTTCTGCTCAAAGCTCTCCATTAGCTTTTCCTTTACATTTTCACCTGCTTTATTTATCCAAGTAATTTCTTCTATGGCAACTTCATGTATATTGGAGAAATATAGTTCACTACAATCAACTGTCAAAAAATGATCTTCTATTTTCGCTAATCTACCTTTTATAATAACAGAATTATATTCTAGTTCAATTATATCATCATTATTAAAAACTACTGTTTTACCATTATTATTAACATTTAATACTTTTATATTTTCTACATTTACTTTCACTTTAATTTCCTCGTTTCTGCTATTAACTTAATATATCAATTATAATATACAATTTTTAATTACTCTTTGTCTAGGATAATTATACTATATAGTAGACTTGTATTACTACTTATTAGTTATATAATCTATAAAACCCATCTGTTATAATATTACATAATATCTTAAGGGGGGATTATTATGCGTAACGATTTTAAATTTAAAATATTTGATATGTATCTTAAAAAATCTTTTTTCGTCTCCAAAATAGACTTTCTTAATAATGAAGTATACTATATAACTGATGAAAAAATGCTTAAGACTAACTTTGATGATGCAATAATACTATTCCCTACCGGTATCAGTGATTGTCATAACCGGCCGATTTACGAAGGTGATATAATTACTTACCAGCTAACAAGTTTCTCTCCAAAGACCACCGCACAAGTAACCTATGAAAATGGCTGCTTTTTATGCAAACAGCTTCTTTCACAAGAAAAGGAAGCAAGAGTAAAAAAAGAAAGCATAAATCCTAATTCTCTCGCTGATTTATTATGTCTTGCTCAAACTGCAGCTTTCAAACCTTTAAAAATAATTGGCAATATATTCACTTATAAAAATGAACGTATCCGAAAATCTGGCTTACAAAAGCTAGTAGAAGAAAAAGTACCTTTGTAAAAATAATTAAGCAGCTGGAGAATTCTCCGCTGCTTAATTATTTTTATGCTGTTTTATAGCTTTCTGATATACTATTCATTAGTTGGACTGATGATGCATTTAATCCTATAAGATTAGCCTTTATTCCGTTTTTACCCAGCCTTGTTACTACCTTATCAATAGCATCAACGGCTGACTCATCACATACTCTTGATTCTAAAAAATCAATATAAATTTCTTCTATATCTTCATGATAATCAAAACTTGCAATAAACTTTTCACATGATGCAAAAAACAAATATCCTTTAACTAAATATGTACTTCTATCTACATAATCAATTCGATCCACTTGTATATTTGATACCTTATTGGCAAAAAATATTGCTGCTAAAATTATCCCTGCTATTACCCCATATGCTAAATTATCTGTAAATACTACTATAATAACTGTTACTATCATTACTATTGTATCTGTAATAGGAGTCTTATTCAGCTTGGCTATTGACTTAAAGTTAAATGTATCAAAAGAAACTATTAACATAACTGAAGCTAATGCTACTACAGGTATCTGCAGTACATAATCATTAAGAATAATAATTGAAAACAGCATAAATACCCCGCCTAACAAAGTAGAAAGCCTGCCTCTTCCTCCATAAGTCTGATTTACGACTGTCTGTCCAATCATGCCACAGCCTGCAATTCCACCAAAAAATCCAGCAGTTACATTAGCTAATCCTTGACCTATTGATTCCCTGTTTTTATTACTTTCAGTATCTGTATTTTCATCAACAATTTGTGCAGTCAGTAATGATTCTACTAAACCTACAATAGCCAGCGATACTGAATATGGCAGTATAATTTTAAATGTCTCAATATTAAATGGAACATTTGGAATGATAAATCTAGGAAGTTCCCTTGTCATCGCTCCCATATCCGCTATTCTTGGTATATCTAATTTATAAATTACAGCTATTATGCTTACTACCACAATTGAAACAATAGGAGCTGGTATAGCTTTGGTTATTTTTGGAAAGACATAGATAATTCCTATACTGATAGCTCCTAATAAAATCAAAATCCACGAACCATTAAAATGCTGTATCTGAGATTTAAACATCATAATTCCCAAAGCATTTACAAAACCAATAGTAACCGGCTTAGGTATAAATCTTAAAAGGCTTCCCACCTTTAACACGCCAAATATTATTTCAATAATTCCAGTAAGTATTGTTGCTGCTAACATATACTCTACACCATGTTCTCTTACAAGTGATGCTAAAACTAATGCCATTGAACCAGCTGCCGCTGATATCATCCCTGGTCTTCCTCCAAAAATGGCTATAATTACTGATATGCAGAAAGACGAGTAAATTCCTATCATCGGATCTACACCTGCAACAATTGTAAAGCCAATTACTTCAGGTATTAAAGCCATACATACTACAAATCCTGCTAAGATATCCCCTTTTACATTTCCTAGCCATTCCTCTTTATAATTCTTCATTTGTTCACTCCTATTTTACATTACTTATTTCTATTTTCTAATTCTAGCAGATATTTCTTTATATTAAGCCCGCCACCATAGCCAATAAGCTTGCCATTTCCCCCAATAACTCTGTGGCATGGTATAAATATAGATATGGGATTTTTATTATTTGCCATACCTACAGCCCTAGCTGCTTTATTGTTGCCTATCTGTTCAGCGATATGCTTGTAGCTGACAGTTTCTCCATAAGGAATATCACATAAAGCTCGCCATACTTTTTGTTGAAAGTCTGTTCCCTGTGGATTTAATTCTAATTCAAATTCCTTCCTGCTTCCTTCAAAGTATTGAGCAAGTTGTTTTACCGCTTCCTTTAAACCTTCACTTTCACTCTCATCATATCCGCTAAGCTTCTCATTACAGTTTAATATTAATTCTATTATTTTATTATCTTCCTCTACAATGCCTAAAGTTCCTATTGGGCTTTCATAATATACTATCTTTTTCATTTCAACTCCTATACAAATTAAAGTGAAGCATCTATACTTCACTTTATTTATTTCTTAATATTTTTGGCAATTTCCCTTAAAGTCTGCTCATGTTCTGCTTCTTCTGCATACATTGATTTAATCATCTTTAATGTCTGGGATAATCCTAAATTCTGTGCTTGTTTGGCTATATCTGCAATATAACTTATTTCAGAATTCTTCCCATTAGCAAGCCCTTCAATATGAGCTGCTACTTCCTCTGTAATCATTCCATTTAATAAGGCAAAAAGAGTTGAATGTCCTAATTCATCATCAGCCATTTCTTCCATCATTGCAGAATATTTTTCCTCTCCTCTTGCCTCTAAAATAAATGCTAGTGCTGAATATATAGCTGCTGAATTCAGCTTTCTCTTGGTTGCATATTCCATCATCTTCTGAAGCTCTGTACCTTTAGTTTCACCTATAAAGCTTAAATCTGCCATATTTATCATTCCTTTCAACAATAAAAACAATTTATAACTTTAGTATTTCCCTAAGTACATTACTTCATTAATTTTTATATTAATTCTAATAGTTTTAATACTTCTACTGCAATTTTTCTTTCTTTTCCTTTATATGGATAAGAATGAATATGTATTGCAGGATTAAAGTTTAATTCTATAATTGCATAATTAGTATTTTCATCTTGATAATCTTCCAGCATCATATCAACACCACAGATTCTTGCACCTGCTGCTTTTGCAGAATCAATTGCTATTTTCTTAAACTTTTCTGGTATATCATCAGTATAATCAATACTATCGCCACCAGTACTTATATTAGAATTTTCTCGTAAATATACAATTTCATCCTTTTTAGG
>CAKVNP010000060.1 GCA_934777095.1 uncultured Clostridium sp.
ATCAAAGATGGATTACATTAAAGGTAATTCAGTAATATATTGTATGCTTAATAATATGCAGGAAGTGACTAAATATATTGAAAAGATGGTGGATTTACAAATTGAAATTAATAAAAAAATAGTGGAATTACCTTTTTCCTTTAAAGAAATAATAAGGAATAGGATTGAAGTTAATACAATGCTAAATCCAGCACAACAGAAAAATATTTTAGAAAGATTAGCAAAGTTGCCAACTGGAAAGAACCTATGTCATGGTGATTTTCACGGGTATAATATTTTAAACTCTAATGATCAGTATTATGTTATTGACTGGACAAATGCTAGTTATGGAGAACCAAATGCTGATGTATGTAGGACTTATCTAATTTATCTTTTACAGGCTCCAGAAATTGCTGATAAATATTTGGCTATTTATTGTGAAAAAACAGGTAAAAGTAAAGATGAAATTACAGTGTGGCTGCCGGTACTTGCAGCAGCAAGATTAATTGAGAACATTGAGGGTGAAGAAGAAAAGTTGAAAAGTATTATCCTATGAAGGTATAATTAAATAAAAACTTTAAGGAGAACAGCATGAGAGATATAACTAATGCAAGAGGAAAAATATTTAGACATTTTAAAGGTGATTTATATTTAGTAATGGATTTTGTTACGCATTCAGAAACGCAGGAAAAGATGGTTCTATATAAAGCCTTATATGGAGAGTGTGGATTATTTGTAAGACCATATGAAATGTTCTTAGAAGAAGTACCAGCAGGAAAAGTAAATCCTACAGGACAAAAATATAGATTCGAAGAATACACAGTACAAAGCGTAAAATAATTAATAAACTTATATGATGATGAATTATGAATAAAGAATGATTAAATAAGGAGGAAATTCCCTAAAGGTGAATTTCCTCCTTAATTCATAATTAAATTACACACTTATTTTTTCAATTTGCTTCTGTAAAGAGTTGTAGATAAGCTGTGTCTTTTCAAAAGTAGTCATTAAGTTCTTTTCTAAATTTTCTTCAACTTGTGCAAAGTTCCAAAGGAAATTTCTATTATTTAGAGCAAAAGCACATTTCCCATAATCAATCACTTCTCTAGAGACACCTGAAGAATTATTAGTAGATAATTTAGTAACGCAGAATTCCATATTCCATAATAACCATAACTCATAAGTACCTTCACCATGTTCTGCATAATAAAAATCTGTAAAAGATGAAGGCGTAAATGAATCAAGTAAAAGTGCATGATTACAAAGGCTTCTAATAGATGTAATATTTCCATAGATATTTTTTATATTAAATTCACTTACGTTAGGAATAGGTGAAAAAGTTAAATGTTTTACTGATTTTTGAATTAAATCAGTTACTTCTTTAACTTTCATATCGATAAGTGAAGAGTTTAGTTCATTTATTTTTTTATTATTTTCATTTATTTTCTCAATTAGTGATAAAATATTTGACAAGTAAAAATCCCCCTTTTGTTAATAGCATACTTAGTATATCGATAGATAAGTAGCTCTTCTTAATAGAGAAATATTTTCAAATTTATCACATTTAATAGATGAATAAATTAATTTGTTAATTGAATAATTGGTAGATGAACTCTATTATTTATTCTAATAGGAAAAGAACTATTGCAAAGTCCACGGCTAACTAACATTTTTCCACCTTCTTCGTCAGTATACAAACCAGAAGTATATTTTGGGAAGAAGCCCTGTCCAGGAGCAAATAGTCCTAAATTAGCAAAAGGTACTCTAAATTGCCCGCCATGTGCATGTCCTGTAAATACTAAGTCAGGCTTTATTTTATTATTAGAATGAAAATAACTATAAAACTTTTCAGGTCTATGAGAAAGCAGAAGAACCGGAATTGATTCTATATCTTGGGTTGTACTAGAAATAGTTTTTAAATAGTTGTATTTATCTGTTAAACCTAAAATAGCAATAGATTTACCATTCTTTGAATAAGTAACAGCTTGATTATTTAAGACTATTACTCCATTTTCTGAAATAATGCTTTCCCAAAGTGTAATGTTATTAGTGCTGTTATCATTATTTCCTGAAACTGCATAGGTTGGACATATATCCGCAAGGTTTTTGCAAAAATCGTCTAAGCCACAAGTTTTTAAATCAGCTCTTCGATCAACAATATCCCCAGTGAGAAAAATTAAATCCGGTTTTGCATTTTTAACCTCCTGGATAATGCTATTAATAAAATCTGAATTAGCAGGTAGATGAACATCTGATATATGAGCAATCTTTAAGCCGACAAATTCATCAGGAAGATTTTTAATTGAGATACTAAAAGGCTCTAAATCTATGCAGTTGTCTTCGTAGTAGATATATGGTAATAAGATGCATAATATTAAGAATGCTGAAATTAGAATTTTATGTCTTAATAATATATTTAATATTCTCATAAACTAATCACCTCCTATTACGATATATAAACAATTGTAACACAATATGTTATTTGTTGCATAATAAGTAAAAATAAGTTAGAAATATTTAATTTTTAAAATCATTAGAATTAGGCATTAATAAAGAATATAGTAAATCGTAGAATAATTTATTGTGCGAGAAATATATGTTAGAAAAAGGTGATTTTCATATGCATTCAATTTGTTCTGATGGTAATCTTTCGCCAGCGGAAATAGTTAAATATGCTAAAAAAAGAAAAGTAGATATTATAGCACTGACAGATCATAATAATGTTAATGGATTAGATGAGGCTATTTATGAAGGGAAGAAAAATAATGTTGTAGTAATTCCAGGTGTAGAATTATCAACTAAGTATAAAAGTAATAGAGTTCATGTGCTAGGATATTTTAAAGATGATAGTTATAAAAATGAACTGTTGATCCAAATATTGAGGAGTGTAAAGTTAGGCAGAATAGGAGAAATAAAAAAGATATTTAAAGACAAATTAGACTTCAATGGATATAAGAATAAACTATATGTTGAAACTGGCATAAAATTATTAAAGTTTTTTGGAGCAACAGTGGTACTAGCGCATCCTGTGCTTATTTGCAGAAACTATTATGATGATATTTTTAAGATGGATTTTGATGGGATTGAAGCAAAATATTTTAAAAATACAGAAGAGGATACAGAATATTTTATTAGAATAGCAAAAGAAAGGAGATTACTTTATACTGCAGGTTCAGATTTTCATACTAAGATAGAACAGTATCGAATACATGGACTTATTGGTGATGTATTTTTAAACCAAAGAGAAATAGAAGTTTTTTTAAAGGGGTCAGGATTGGATGTATGGACAAATAAGTTTTAGTAAATTTTATAGTTTTAGAAACTCTTAAGAGAGTTCCTAAAACTATAAAGGAAAGTTGTTTATTTATTTAACTAAATCTTCTCTTAATAAATATTGGTTGCCATCTTGATCTTTAAAAGGAACCATTTTACCATATGGCATAGACATGATTTCGCCTACAGCTACCCCATTATTTTTCATTTCATCATAAGCTTTAGTTAAATCCATTGTGCTTAAAATAATATTTGGATGAGATACATTAGCATTTGGGTTTTGTTTAAGCATCATTTCTTTTTCATATAAAACAAAAGTTGTAAAACATTCATTAGATGGTGCTACCTCAACCCATTTCATATTTGGCCCCATTTGTTGTTCAAATTTAATAACAAAGTTCATTTTTTCAGTCCAAAATTTGATTGCTTCTTCTTGATTATTTGCATATATAGTAATTTTCCCTATTTGATTTATCATATGTTTATCTCCAGTAAATTTAATAATAATTAAAAGTATAGAATAATAATGAAAATATTGCAAATACATATTTTCCCTATGAGAATAAAAGGAAAATTATTAATGTAATCATTGACATAAACTTTGAATTAAGATAATCTTATGTTAAAAAGTAAACGATAGGCCATAAGAGGAGAGAAATTTATTGAAAAAACAAACAAAAGAAACAATAATTATTGGCATGGGACTTGTATTATTGTCACTTGCATTACATTATGCACATTATTTAACTTTTAGGGATGCACATCACACATTGATTTTCTTATTTGCTGATATAGCCTTTATCCCAATGGATGTATTTTTTACTACATTAATACTTGATAAATTTTTAGAGAGAAGAGAAAGACATCATTTGTTAGGTAAATTAAATATGCTTATAGGAGTATTCTATACTGAAATAGGTACTAAGCTTCTTTTAGATATAGTAGAGGGCGATAATGAAAGAGAATTCTTAAGTGGAGCATGTATATCAAATAATACATGGGATGAAAAGCCTTTTGCAGAGCTACATGAAAGAATTTTAAACCATGATTATGATGTTGATATTACTAAGGTTAATTTAAGAAGTATTAAATCAACATTAGATAGCAATAAGGATTTGTTGATTTCATTAATAGAGAATGAAAATTTAATCGAGCATGAAGCATTTACTGAAATGTTAATGTCTATTATGCATTTAAGGGAAGAATTAAATACTAGATTATCCGATGATATGCAGGAATATGAGTTCCAACATATCGAAAAGGATATGGAAATTGCTTATGGTTATTTAACAGCAGAATGGGCAGAATATATGAAGCACTTAAGCAAAAATTATCCTGTTTTATATTGCAAAGCCTTAATAAATAATCCGTTTGATACAAGAAGCAAGATGGAAAAAGATCAATGTTACTTAAAAGAGTGCAGAAATCAATTTAAACAAAATAAATAGAATTAAAAATATTAGATTTATTGATTAGAAATTCTTTAATTTAAGCACCCTAATAATGAGGGTGCTTTTAATTTGAAAATAAGTTAGGAGATATTAATATGAAAAGAGCTATTTTAGTTGCCAGTTTTGGAACAAGTTATATACCTGCATTAAAGAAATCTATTGAATATATCGAAGAAAAAATAAAAGCTGAGTTTGTAGGATATGATGTGTATAGGGCTTTTACGTCACAGATAATTATTAATAAATTAGCAAGGGAACAAGGGCTTATTATATCAAAGCCTACTGAAGTATTAGATGAACTTTATAATAATGGTTATGAAGAAGTAATTATTGCGCCGCTACATATTATTCCAGGAGCCGAATTTAATTCTATCAGTGATACAAAAGAAAGCTATAATGAGAAGTTTAAATCTATCAAATTAGCAAGGCCAATTTTTTATTATCAGGGAATAGCAGGACTGCCAGATGATTATTCATTATTTATTGATTCCGTAAAAGATATTTTTGATGGGCACGAAGGTATTGTAATAATGGGACATGGAGCAAAGCATCCATCTAATGCGGTATATGGTGCTCTGCAGGTTGTTTTGGAAGATGAGGGATATGATAATGTATTTGTGGGAACTATGGAGGGATATCCAACTATTGAAGCTGTAATTAAAAGAATAAAGGCTAAGGGAATAAAAGAAGTATTATTGATGCCGCTATTAGTATCAGCAGGAAAACATGTGAAAAGAGATATGGCTTCGGAGGATAAGCATTCTTGGAAATCTATTTTAGAGGCTGAAGGAATTAAAGTAAATATGTTTATTAAGGGGTTAGGAGAAGTAGATTCTTTTATCCAGTTATATTTAAATAGAATAAAAGAGTTAACAGATTAAGTAACAGATATACTGTTTTATGATAAGAATTAGAGCTATATTTATGATATAGCTTTTTTTATTTAAATTCTTCGATAAAAGATACTAGACTTAAAAGAAGCTTCAAGATATAATAAAATTGATTTTATAATTACGTATAGTATGGGAACGTTCCCTTATATATAGTACATAATTTTTTTTGTTTTATTAATAATATTAATAGTTTTAGGAGGAATCGTTTATGAAAAAGGTAATTGCTATTGGAGAAGCATTAATTGATTTTATTCCACATGAAAAAGGAAGAGCATTAAATGAAGTTGAAAATTTCTTAAGAGTTCCGGGAGGAGCCCCTTTAAATGTTGCAGCTGCTGTTGCTAAGCTTGGGGGTACATCACAAATGCTTACAAAGCTTGGAGAAGATGGATTTGGTGATGCTATTTTAGCTGAAGTTAAGCCATTAGGAGTTGATGTATCAAGAGTTTCTAGAACAAGAGAAGCTAATACTGCTTTAGCATTTGTATCATTAAGAGAAGATGGGGAAAGAGATTTCTCATTCTACAGAAATCCAAGTGCTGATATGTTATTAAGCGCAGAAGAAATAGATGAGGATGATTTTAATGAAAAGGACATATTACATTTCTGTTCAGTAAGCTTAATTGATGCGCCAATTAAAAATACACATAAGAGAGCAATTGAGATAGCTGAAAAGAAAGGAAGCATAATAAGCTTTGATCCAAATGTAAGACTGCCGTTATGGAAAACAGCAGAAGACTGCAGAAAAGCTATAATTGAATTTTTACCATTTTCTAATATAGTTAAGATAAGTGACGAAGAATTAGAGTTTATTACAGGAATTAAAGATGAAAGAGAAGCTTTAAATTCATTACTAATAGGTAATGTGCAAGTTATTATCTATACAAAGGGAACAGAAGGTGCTGAATTTATAACTAAGGATAGAACAGTATTTTCTAAATCATTTAAGGTGAATGCCCAAGATACTACTGGAGCTGGTGATTCATTTATAGGATCATTATTATATCAAGTAGCACAAGGTGAATATTCATTAGAAGAATTAGTAAATTTACCAGCAGAAAAAATAGAAGAAATATTAACATTCTCAAATGCAACTGCTGCACTTACTGTATGTAAGAAAGGTGCAATAGGTGCATTACCTACTAAAGAGGAAGTGCTTACTTTAGTTAAGGAGAGATAGTAATGGGGATAAGAGAAGAATATATCAATAAAATAAATGCTCATATAGCTGAAAATATGGAAAAAGTAAAAAATGATAAATGGAGAGGCAATTATCATATAATGGCTCCTATAGGATGGATTAATGATCCAAATGGATTATGTGAGTTTAATGGAACTTATCATGCATTTTATCAATATTCACCATTAGAAGCTAAAGGCGGTATGAAATTCTGGGGGCATTATTCATCAAAAGATTTAGTAAATTGGCAGGAAGAAGATATAGCTATTTTTCCTGATATAAATGAAGACAAAGATGGAGTATATTCAGGCTCAGCATTAGTTAAAGATGATACAGCATATTTCTTCTATACAGGAAATGTTAAGCATAAAGGTGATTATGATTATATATTAACTGGTAGAGAGCAAAATGTAATTCTTGTTACTAGCAAAGACTGCAAAAACTTTTCTGAAAAGAAGATAGTGCTTAGAAATTCTGATTTTCCAGAAAACATGTCACTGCATGTAAGAGATCCTAAAGTATGGGAAGAAGATGGAATATACTATATGGTTTTAGGTGCAAGAACAAAGGATGGTAAAGGATGTATACTTCTTTATAAATCAACAGATCTTTATAACTGGGAATTCCATTCTATACCGGCTGGAGAAGAAGAAAATATGGGATATATGTGGGAATGTCCAGATATATTTACGTTAAACGAAAAAACTGTTTTATTATTCTCACCACAAGGTTTAGAGGCAGAAGGATATAAATATAATAATGTTTATCAAAGCGGATATGCTATAGGTGAATTTATTAACGATAAAAAGGAGTTAAAACTAGGAGAGTTTATCGAGTTAGATAGAGGTTTTGATTTCTATGCACCACAGACCTTTGAAGATTCAAAGGGCAGAAGATTAATGATAGGATGGATGGGAGTACCAGATGCAGACATGCATGTAAATCCAACCGTTAAAAATTACTGGCAGCATCAATTGACACTTCCAAGAGAGTTAGTTTTAGAAGGAGATAAGCTTTTACAAAAGCCTATAAAGGAATTAGAATTATTAAGAAAAGAAAAAAAAACTAGTGAAGTAGACTTATCTTTAAATGAAAAAATAGAGTTATTTGATAAAAATTCATATGAATTACAAATTGATTTAACAGATAGTACTAGATTTGAAATATCCTTGAGAGAAGATGTAAAGCTGATATTTGCAGATGGAATATTTAAACTTATACAAGGAAAGTCAGGATATGGAAGAGATTTAAGAGCTGTAGCAGTTTCAAAAGTAATCTCATTAAGAATATTCTCTGATAATTCATCAATGGAGATTTTTATAAATAATGGACATGAAGTATTTACAACTAGAGTCTATAATGATACTTTAGATAAAACTATTGAACTTAATGGCGATGGAAAAGCTTTATTAAATAGATGGAACTATTAATATACTATATTTAAATAAGAAAATCCCCTATAGGGGGATTTTTTATTTGTATTTTTTATGAAATTTTATCCATATGCTTTATTTTTTAGAATTATTAGTATAAAATAGATATGTTTCATAGAAATTCAATATAAATTATTAAATAAGCTTATCATAATAATAGATAGGCTAATAGACAGGGTGGAGATGAAATGAATATGACAATAGTAAAACAGCATAAAGGAATTAGACAATTTATATTATATGTAATGATAGGTACTGTTGCTGTTACTACTGATAATATCATTTTTATTATGTTTAGGCATTTAGAAATGAATATGTATATTTCTAATTTTATTGCAGTCAATTGTGGGTTGGCAGTAAGCTTTACTTTAAATGCAAGGATTAATTTTAAAAGGAAGGATAATATTGCTAAAAGAGCAGTAAGATTTTATTCAGTTGGATATTTAGGTTTGTTATTATCAATGATGATTTTAGATACAGGTATTAAATATTTAGCCATAAATGAAGTGTATATTAAGTTATTTTCTACTATTTTAGTCGGCATATTTCAATATACATTTAATAAATTAGTTACTTTTAAGGAAATATAAGATGTAAAAGTTCCCATTTTAAAGGGGGACTTTTTTTAAAATAAAATCTTACAAAAAAGTATAGAAAATATATAAAAAGGTAATAATAACATAGTATAAAGATACAAAACAAATTATGTAAATGATAATAGTACATAATTTAGACCGATTTTTTTGGAGGATTTTTTATGACAGACAAAACATTAACATGCAGAGATTGTGGGAAGGAGTTTGTGTTTACAGTAGGCGAACAAGAATTTTATAAAGAAAAAGGCTTTGAAAATGAACCTACAAGATGTCCAGATTGCAGAAAAGCAAAGAAGCAACAAAACAATAGGAGATACTAATTAAGTATTTTTTATGGAGCTATAAGTATATATACTTATAGCTCTTGCTTTTGTAGCAATAATTATGCATAAATATAAATTTTTTTTAATATATTTGCTCAATTAGTTGATTTAATTACTTATTGATAATACAATATATGAGGATATTATTTAGATATCTCATTTTAACTAAGGAGGAATTTATGGAGAATAAGGCACTAAAGAAGGAAATAAGCCTATTTATGGCCACGATGCTG
>CAKVNP010000061.1 GCA_934777095.1 uncultured Clostridium sp.
TCACTATATTTATTATATACTTCGATGACCTCTCCTACAGATGGCTGTGAAGATATTGGCATATATCCTTCTTTTATTATATCTATTAGCTCTGGTGTAGTAATTTCCTCGTATTCTTTATAAGTTTTATCATTGATAGTTACTGTAAGTGTTGATATATCTATGTCATTTTTATTAGCTTCTTTAACTGAATATAAAGTGGATGAATCCGAAATAATTTTTATCATAATTTACTGCCCCCGTATTTATTTTGTTTGAAACTCTAAATTATATAGTTTCTAAAACTACATGAATTAGAATACCACTCTAAATTATTTTTGTCAATACATCTTGTTTTTACCCAATTAAATTCAGCTGCAAAAAAAAGCAGGATGATAAATACATCATCCTGCCTTTTTTATTTGGCATATTAATCAAATATTGGCTATGCCAACTTAAATCAAGAAGATTATAAATTAATATGCCAATTTAATTTTCTGGCACTAACCTCATCTCCTCTTAATTTATAATCTTAGCTTGCCCGATTTTTCTCCATTTATTCATTATATCTATAAATTAATCATATCCCAGTCAAATAGAGTTCCTGGATCTGATTTATCTTCACTATATTCATCATGCCCCAAAATATGTAATCTATCTTTTTTAATACTTTTATGTCTGTCTAACAAATCATCTAGCAAAAGATTTACCGCCTCATATTGCTCTTTTGTATATCCTATTAATGATGAATCAATTAACTCATAATCCTCTTTACTGATCATGCTTTCCATTTCTTCTTCAGTACCTATAGCCATTATTTCAATACCAATAGAATGGTGATTCAATCTATTTTCATAATGCGGATAATCAACTACAGTTCCTTTACCAGCATGATAAGCAACTCTATTTTCTGGCGTAAATTGATATATCTGTCCTTCCCTATCTATTACATAGTGAGTCGATAACTCATATTCTTCTAATATTTCAAATATACTTTCTATTTCATAAGGGTTGTCTATATTATTTCCTGCATTACTTATAAAATGAAGCATAACATGAGTCACTTCTTCTTTTCTTTCCTCTGAATTAACCTGTGGTAGGAACATTTTTATAATATCTAAAGATGATTCCTAAATAATTTCAGAACACTCTACTACTTCTTGAATTTTTTCTTTAGCTTTATTTTTATTTGCTAACTTGCTTTCTTTATTATAAAAAAATATAGCAGAAATCAAAACAATTGCTACTATTAGTGCTATAAGCATTTTATATCTTCTCATAAATTTCTCCTTAAACTAATTTTCTTACCCAATATATATCGTTATGAATAAAATTAATCTAAATACTCTTTTTCACTTCTTAGGCAATAATACTTATAATTATTTATTTAATTTACAATACTATTTATGTCTAAAAAATTATTATTATATGGAGATGATTATATATGTTTAAAGTTAATAGAGAAATATGCATTGCCTGTGAGCAATGTATTTATGACTGCCCGGTAGATGATATTTTTTTAAAGGAAGGTAAAGCCCACATAAAAAATGAAAACTGTATTAAATGCGGCCACTGTGTAGCAATCTGCCCTGTAAAAGCCGTCTCAACAGATGATTACAATATGGATGAAGTAATTGAATATGATGCAGAATCTTTTGCTGTTCCTGCTGATAATCTACTTAATTTCATTAAATTTAGAAGAAGTGTAAGAAGATTTAAAGATAAACCAGTAGAAAAAGAAAAACTTGAAAAAATTATTGAAGCAGGACGCTTTACACAGACAGGAACTAACAGCCAGGATGTTTCATATATTGTTGTCACTAATGATAAGCTTAAAGAACTTAAATCAATGACTTATGAAATACTTAATGAAAAAGGAAAATATATTTTAAATAATATGTCTCCAGAAATTAAGCATCTGGAAAGATATGCTTATATTTGGACGCAGATGTATATCAAACATCAAGAAGACTGTAAAAAGTATGACAGATTATTTTTTAATGCACCAGCTGCCATAATAGTTACTGCCAAAGATCCTTTCAATGCTGCTTTAGCTTCTTCCAATATGGAACTGATGGTGGATACTCTAGGCTTAGGTACATTCTTTAATGGCTTTTTTAAGGTTGCTGCTCAGGATAATAAAGAAATTAATGATTTCTTAAAAATCCAGCCAGATAAATCTATTGTATCCTGCTTGGTAATCGGTTATCCTAATGTTCATTATAAACGTACTGTTCCTAGAAAAGATGCTGATATTACCTGGCTTTAAAAATTAAGAGAAGATGCGATAATTTCTGCATCTTCTCTTAATCAAATATTACTTTTAGATTTTCATCTTCATATGCTCTAAAACACATTTCTATCTGCTCTTTATTATTTCTTCCAGTAGATAATGGTGGCAGTTCATCTAAAGCAAAAAATCCACATTCTTCAGTTTCAATATTCTCTTTAAAACTACCTTCTATATAATCACATAATACAAATATCTTATAAATGCTTTGAATTGATATTGGTGTATTATGCCTATTTCTATCTAAAACAGCTATAATCCTTTTAGGCTCAACTATAGCACCAGCTTCTTCCCTAGCCTCCTTCTTGATATTCTCAGCTACTGATAAATTTACATCTGCCCATCCACCTGGCAAACTCCAGCATCCATCAATACTTTCTTTTGCTAAAAGAATTTTATTTTCCTTTATAATAGCACCTCTTACATCCACCTTTGGAGTAAGGTATCCCTCTTCTTTTCTCACTAATTCCTGCACTGGCTTCAATTCCACATCTTTATATTCACTTATTATTTCTGCTGATAAATCTAAAAGCTGCTCAAATCTTTCTAGGTCATACTTATCTTTAGAATAAGCTAAGCCTGCTTGTGCAATAGATTGTATTTCTGTTGCCCATTTTAACCACTTTTCTCGCATAAATTTCTTTCCTTTCTATAAAAATATCTGTAACTTAGTTACAGATTAATAAACTTGGCTATAATAAAATTATACTACTAAATAAAGATAAAAAAATAATAAATTAAGGAGTTGATTTTTATGTTAGAAGCAGGAGTAAAAGCTCCCGACTTTACACTTTTAGATAAAGATGGAATGGAAGTTACCTTAAGTAATCTATTAAAAGACCACGAAACTGTGGTAGTTTATTTCTATCCTAAAGATTCTACGCCTGGATGTACAAAGCAGGCCTGTGGGTTTAGAGATAACTACAGCGAATTTACCAAACTTAATGTTCCTGTAATAGGCATAAGTAAAGATAGTGTGCGTTCTCATATGAACTTTGCAAATAAGCAGAAACTACCCTTTATCCTCCTATCAGACCCAGAACTTAATGCTATCAAAGCATATGATGTCTGGCAGGAAAAGAAACTTTACGGAAAGGTTTCTATGGGTGTAGTCCGCACTACTTATATAATAAAAAATGGAATAATCGATAAAGTTTTTAATAAAGTTAAAGCAGCTGATAATCCAGCTGAAGTATTAGAATATCTTCAAAATAATTAATAAAAATAAGGCAGTAAGATTTTTATCCTAGAAAACCTTACTGCTTTATTTAAAATATCATTCTATAATATCTTTCAATATTTCTTTCTAACTCTAATAAATCAACATTTCTGCCTATTCTTAAGCTTTCTTTTCCTTCAACATATAATAAAAATATAGGCATTTGAAATATGCCATATTCTGCTGCCAGGCCTAAGTTTTCCTCACCATTTATTTCACCAGCTTTAATCTTAGGGTACTTGCTGATAATTTCTTGTATCTTAATTTTTATTGCTTCGCAGGCTCCACATGAATTTCCGGTAAAATATACAATTGCCATCTGATTATTTCGTATTAATCTTTTAATTTCTTCGCTATTATTTAACTTTTCCATATGCCCTCCTACTTATAGTTAACATTCTTTCTCATACATTATTAATCCCTTTATCAGCTTCTATTATTAAAAACATTATAAAGTAAAATTTTCTTCTTTTCCATCTTTAAAATAAATAAAGTAGAAATCCTCAAAAAAGAACTTCTACTTTTATAATCTATTTTTATCTTATTGTGCTTCAATTCCTGGCATACTTGGTGCAGTTCCGCCCTGCATTCCACCTTGCATTCCGCCTTGGCCTCTGCCGCCTCCGCCATGCATCATTCCTCCGCCCATTCCTTCTGTAGCACCTAAGCTAGATACAGTCATTACTGAGCTAGATAAAGTAAATTCAGTTAGTAATGTTCCCTCATCAGCTGTTCCATCAGTATACAATCCACCATTCTCAGTACCAGAAGCTGTTCCTCCATAATATACTGAATAAGTTTCACCTGTTACTAATTCTGGAGAAGAAATAACTATAGATTGGCATGATTTAGTCGGCATAAATGAAAGTACCTCTTCCCCAGCTGAATTCTTAACTGTTACTAGTGTATTACTTACTGCGCTTGGAAGTATTACATTCATTGAAGCTTGTGCAGATGATATACTTGGTGCTTGAGCCATTCCTGTACTTCCAGCAGCTATTAATGTTCCACCCTGCATGTCAAATGATCCATCATAATCTAATGCTCCATTACCGTTATTTTCAGGTCCATTTACAATTGCAGTACCGCCAGTCATTGTGATAGAACCATTGGCATCTAAACCATCTCCTGCAGCATCTACTAAAATAAATCCACCATTAATAGTTAATGTACCTGATGATCCATCAAAGTTATCTCTGCCAAACATACCACCTACTCCCGAATCATTTCCACCAGCAGCATTAACACCGTCATCAGTAGCAGTAAGATTTACATTACCTTCATTAATTGTAATATTAGTAGCTTCTAATCCTTCATAAGACTTATTAATAGCTATATCTCCGCCATTAATATCTAAGGTATTATCAGCATGTATTCCATCATCTCCTGATAAAATAGTAAATGTGCCACCATTTATTGTTACGGCATCATTACATGTGGTGCAGCATTTTCATTTCCTCCGCCAGAAACTATTGTGATTTCTCCATCTGACATTGTAAATGCTGTTTCAGCTTGTATGGCATCTTCTGTAGAAGTAATATTTAACTTTCCTCCTTCAATTGCTATTGTTCCTTTAGTCTCATCAGTATCATTATTAGATTTTATTCCATCTCCACCTGCATTAACTGTAATAACTCCATCCTTTACTGTTACGGAATCCTTACCTCTTAACCCATCATGCACTGCAGTCACACTAATATTTCCACCAGTTACTTTTAAATCATCTTTACTTACAATACCATTATTATAATTAGCTATAACATTTAATGTACCTGTTCCATTTATAGTTAAATCATCTTTACTATATACACATGCACTTGGCTCATCAGTCAATGTGCCATCTTCATTTTTCTCTTCATATACGTATTCAGTAGCATCTTCTAAGTAATTTTCAGTTCCCTCTGCTAAAGTAATTATTGCATTTTTTGCATTTTTAACATAAATAGGTGCACTATCAGAGCACTTAATATTTACTCCATTTAAAATAAGATATACATTTTCTTCATCTGCTGAATCTATAATTATTTTTCCATCGTCTATAGTCCCAGTTACTTCATATGTCCCTGCTGAAGTAATAGTAACTATATTATTTTCTTTAGAAACACCTTCACCAGAAGTTGTAATTCCTCCAGAACTTAATTTAACTATTCCTGTAATATCATTACTTATATCTGAAGAATCAGCTAAAGCATTTTCCTCCACTGAACTATTATTTACATTACCATTATTAGTTGTTGTTTTATTTGTGCATGCTACCGTTGACATTGCTACGGTAGCAGCTATTATACTTACTAATACTTTTCTTTTCATATACATATTCCTCCTAATTCATAAGAATAAAATTTCTTTTTCTTTTTTTCGATAAAGCTATTATATCTTAAAAATTTTCATTTTCATCAATCTTTACATTATCTTTAGATTAAGTTCACACCAACTATTTAAAAATAATTTATTATACAAATATGGATTAATTATTAACAATTTCCAAGAAAGATTTAACTCTTTTAAGATGGAATTTATACAATTAACGAGATTTTAATAAAGGGAGGATTTAAAGTGGCAATAAAATCATTTAAAAGATATGAAAAAAAATATCTACTAACACAAGAACAATATGACAAGCTTGTTCCAAAACTTTTGGAATATATGAATTTAGATGATCACTGTGTAAATAACAGCTACAGTATTTTTAATATATATTATGATACTGATGACAATTCAGTAATCCGTCATTCAATATCAAGTCCTTATTATAAGGAAAAATTAAGACTTAGAAGTTATAGAATTCCTAAAAGTCCAAATGACACAGTCTTTTTAGAGCTGAAAAAGAAAATCAATGGAATTGTCAACAAAAGAAGAGCAGTAATCACCTTACAGGAAGCTGATGACTTTTTAAACAAAGGCATTGTTCCTAAATATGATGATTTCACTACAAAACAAGTATTACATGAAATTGAATATTATTTAAGTCATACAAAAATTAATCCTGCTGTATATATTGGTTACAACAGAATTGCTTTCTTTGGTAAAGAAGATAGAGATTTTCGGTTGACAATCGACTCAAAAATACTTACCCGCAGAGAAGATTTATCACTTGAAAGCGGTAATTATGGAATTGACATTTTAGAAAAAGGCCAATACTTAATGGAAGTTAAAATTCTAGGGGCTATACCTTTATGGCTTACTTCTATTTTTTCAGACCTTAAGATTTATAGCACTCATTTCTCTAAATACGGAAATGAATTTATGGCTTATTGTAATAAAAATAACAAACAAAGGAGACAAGAAATATGTTAGACACAATAATCACATCAACAACAGGAGAATCATTTACCCTAGTTAACACACTACTAGTTATCTTCGCATCAATAGTATTAGGTTTTGGTATATCAGCCGCATACCTACATACACATAAGAAAGAAGGTTATTCATCAGGATTTGTAATTACCTTAATAATGCTGCCAACTATAATTTCAATTATTATTCTTTTAGTTGGTAATAACGTTGCAAGAGCCTTTTCTTTAGCCGGAGCATTCTCAATAATAAGATTTAGAAGTTCACCTGGTAACCCTAAAGATATATCTTATGTATTCTTTACTTTAGCAGTTGGACTTGCTTGTGGTATGGGCTATATCGGCTACGCTGCAATTTTCACATTAATCCTATGCGCAGTGATGCTTATCATACACTACGTTGGCTTTGCAGCACCAAAAACAAAAACTATGATCTTAAAGATACTAGTGCCAGAAGACTTAAACTTCGAAGAATTATTCGATGATATATTAAACAAATACACAACAGACTGGAATATTTCACAAATAAAAACAAAAGACTTCGGTGCACTATACGAACTAAACTATACTGTCCAAGTTAAACCAGAAACAAACAAAAAGAAATTTATCGACGACTTAAGATGCAGAAATGGGAACCTAAATATTTCATTACTTGCCTCTACTCAAGAAGATAAAATCTACGGCTAATCCTAGTTAATGATAAATTACGAATTATAAATGATGAATTAAGGTGGAAACTCATTATGAAGTTTCTAAAGAATTAAGATTTAAAAATGAGACTTTTAAGTTACATCCAAAATTACTTGGCAAAGTTTAAAAGTCTCATTTTAATTTCTTGAAGCTCTTGCAATAAATTATCCAAAGGATGATTTTGCGCATTGCACTCTAATCATCTTGCCATCGGCACTGTTCTCCACCCTAGGTCTTCCACCTAAGCAAAGGAGCCACCGACTTTGCTTAACATTATCTTATTATTTTTATTTTTGAAACTCCCTAAGGAGTTTCCTCCTTTAATTAAAACTGCCCTGCAGTTTTCTCAATGATATCCATATCTTTATCACCTCGTCCAGAAAGATTTACTAAAATTATTTTATCTTTTGATAAAGTTTTTGCTAATTTCATCGCATGTGCCAATCCATGTGATGATTCAAGTGCAGGTATAATTCCTTCTGTCTTTGTTAATGTAAAAAATGCATTTAATGCTTCATCATCTGTAATATAAATGTATTCAACTCTTTTTATATCGTTTAAATAAGCATGTTCAGGTCCAATAGATGGATAATCAAGACCTGCTGAAATAGAGTATGCAGGTAATATATTTCCCTCATCATCACTCATTACATAGCTCTTCATTCCATGAATTATCCCCGTTTTTCCACCTGGAATCCTGGCAGCATGAAATTGAGTATGAAGGCCTAAGCCACCTGCTTCTACTCCTACTATTTTTACTTCTTCATGAGGAAGGAATTCTGAAAATATTCCAATTGCATTACTTCCTCCACCAACAGCTGCTACTACATAATCAGGAAGTCTGCCTTCTTTTTCAATAATCTGTTGTTTTGCTTCTTTGCCTATGATACTTTGAAAATCCTTGACCATTGTTGGATAAGGGTGTGGCCCTACTGCAGAGCCTAAAAGATAAAAGGTATCCTCTACATTTGCTACCCAATAATCGATAGCTGCATTTACTGCATCCTTTAGTGTTTTTGTTCCCTCAGTTACCGAATTAACTTTTGCGCCTAAAAGCTTCATTTTCCTAACATTTGATCCTTGTCTTTCTATATCTTCTTCGCCCATAAAGATTTCACATTCCATACCAAACATTGCTGCTACCGTTGCCGTAGCTACTCCATGCTGTCCTGCTCCTGTTTCTGCAATAATTTTTTTCTTGCCCATTCTCTTAGCTAATAAAACCTGCCCTAAAGCATTATTTATTTTATGAGCTCCTGTATGATTTAAATCTTCTCTTTTTAAATAGATTTTTGCCCCACCTATCTCCTTTGTTAAATTCTCTGCATAATACATTGCACTTGGCCTTCCTACATAGTCTTTTAAATACCTATTAAATTCCTCCCTAAATTCTTGGTCATCCTTTACCTTAAGATAAGCTTCTTCAAGATTATCTAATGCTCTTTTCAGCTCCTCTGGTACGTATTGTCCTCCATATTGATTAAATTCACCTTTCATTTAAATATCCCCCTTTTATTTATTTATTTTTATAAAAAAAAGAGCCCCTTCATCCTAAATTAATGGGACGAAGTGACTCGTGGTGCCACCCATTTTTTATACTTATTGGTGAATTATGAATACTAATTTATGAAGAAAAAAATATTTATTAAATTCCTTTAGGAATTTTCAATGATTCATCTTTCATAATTCTTAATTCATAATAAAAAAGCATTTTGCCCTAATCTATAGGACGAAATGCTGTTATTCCGCTATGCCACCTAAGTATAACTCTTTACCAGATACGGATTGTCTTATTCAATCGATATCCTGTCTTTTTAACGGTAGACTATCCGAAAAATACTACTCTTCACCTCTAAATTTCATACTTTCATCTCAAAGACCCATTCAC
>CAKVNP010000062.1 GCA_934777095.1 uncultured Clostridium sp.
ATCACTATTTGCTATAACATGGAATCTTATTAGCTTGTCCTTAATCTCATTATAGTTTAATGTAATTAATTGAAGATTTTCATCTTCCTTTTCTATATTACTACAACTAACAAACATATTTAATATAAAAAATATTACTAATATAATATTTATGATTTTTTTCATAATTATAACCCCCTATATGCTATAATTATTGACAGCAAAAAGGGGATTTATTCATAAATAATCATATATTTTAGATAGTTCTTGTTATATATACATCATTATACTTGCTTTTCATCTTTTCAAAACATTTTTGTGCTTTTAGCATATCATCAAAAAATGCAAATACAGTAGGACCACTTCCACTCATCATAGAATTTATTGCTCCCAATGCATTCATTTCTTCTTTAATACGAATTAATACTCGATGCTTTCTTAAAGTAACATTTTCAAGTAAATTCTTCATATTTCTTGCAACATAATCTAAATCATTTCTTTCAATAGCTTTTATTAATTCTTCTGTTTTAGGATGTGCTTTTACTTTATTTAAATCAAAAGCCTTATATACTTCCTTTGTAGACACACCAAATGCTGGTTTAACTAATACTAATATTTTATCTTTAAATGGTTTTATTGGTGTGATTCTTTCACCTATTCCTTCACACAAAGCAGTTCCTCCATGAATACAATATGGAATATCTGCACCTAGCTTTAATCCAAGCTCCATTAATTCTTCCTCTGATGCATTAGTATTAAATATTTTGTTCATTCCAACCAAAACAGCTGCCGCATCAGTACTTCCGCCAGCTAATCCAGCTGAAACTGGTATATTCTTATTTATTTTAATATTTACACCTTTTTCAATATTGAAATGATTTCTAAATAGCATAGCAGCTTTATATGCTAAATTTCTTTCATCAGTTGGAACATAACTTTTATTACATGATATAGTAATTCCTTCTTTTTGTTCAACTAAATCAATTTCATCATACAAATCTATATTTTGCATTATCATACTTAACAAATGATAATTGTCCTCTCTTTTTCCAACAATATCTAAAGATATATTTACTTTAGCATAAGCTTTCAATTTCATAATTTTCAATTCCTTTCAAAGCACTAAAACTTTTTATAAGTTATATTATATATAGTATTCTATTTATAGTAAATATATCTTTAGCTGTGAAAAAAAATACTAAATAATTAAATTATTCATCATTTCTTCGCATTGAGCAGCTTTTATAACCCCGAGCAATGGATTTAACTTTTCAAAAAATACTATTATTGTATCTCCTGTCTCTGCTTGCTTTAAGGCCTCCTTTAAAGCTTCTACTTCATTTAAGATAATTCTGCAGTCAATTTTACTATTTTCTTTTATTACTGCCTTCTTTATAATTTCAGATACCTCTCCTGTTTTTCGTCCTCTCTTATCTATATCCTCTTTAATTATAATTTTATCTAAAAGCTTTGATGAGAGTGTCCCTATCTGCTTTATATCATAATCACTTCTATCACCAGGCATACCTATTACCCCGATGATTTTATTTATAGACATATTTTTTAATGAAGAAAGAACATTTTTATATCCTTCAATATTATGGCCGTAATCTAATATTACATTTACTCCTTTACAGTCATACATATTAAATCTACCTGAATTATCTTTTTCATTAAGTTCAAAACTTTGTAAACCAATCTTTATCATACTATAATCTATTCCCAATCCTACTAATGCCCCACATGCTGCCATTGCATTTTCTATATTAAATTCTAATATTCCATCTAAAGTAATAGGTATATCACTAATCTTGCTTATTTCATATTGATTTCCATTGCTATTTACATATATATATTCATCCTTTACATAAACGCAGGTACCATGTTTTTTTATTGTAGCTTTTATATATTTATTATTATGATCCATTGAAAAATAAATAATGTTGGCAGTTATTCTTTTAGCTGCCTTTATGCTCCACTTATCATCAGCATTAATTACTACATACCCTTCTCTTTTTACTGCTTCACCTACTAAAGACTTCACCATTACCAAGTCTTCCATATCTCTTATATCATTGCATCCAATATGATCTTCAGTAATATTAGTAATTATAGCTACATCAGCTAAATCATAAGCTAACCCTTTTCTAATAATTCCGCCTCTTGCAGTTTCCAATACTGCTATCTCTACATCCTTATTCAATAATACACATTTTGCACTCTCTGCCCCTGTATCATCACCTGTATCAACACATTTGCCATTTATATAGATTCCATCAGTGCTTGTCATTCCTGTACAATATCCCATTTTTAATAACGTATTATTTATTATCCTAGTGGTAGTAGTCTTTCCATTGGTGCCTGTTATTGATACTACTGGAATATTTACTGGATTATTATCGTATATCATATTTATTATGCTACTTCCAATATCTCTCTTGCAGCCTTCAGTCGGAAACAAATGCATCCTTAATCCTGGTGAAGCATTTACTTCCATTATTATTCCTTCTTCATATAATGAATGACCTATATCTTTACAGCACACATCAATTCCACATACATCTAGTCCTATTGTTTTTGCTGCTCTTATACATATCTCCTTATTTTCTTCAGAAATATTATCTGTATAATCTATTGCACTTCCACCTGTAGAAATATTTGCATTCTGCCTTACCTTAAGCTTAACTCCTTCACCTAATATGCTTACTAAAGAATATCCTTGTCGGTTAATGTAATTTATATCAGGTTCAATTAAGGAAAGAGGTTTTTCATGGTTAGATCCTCTTAAAGGATTTTCGTTTTCTATTTCTATCAGCTCTTCAATAGTATTTACTCCATTTCCTACAATATATGGAGGTACCCTTTTTGCTACAGCTACAACCTCATTATTAATAATACATACTCTATAATCATTTCCTTCATAATATTCTTCCAGTATTAGACTGCTATATTTATCTTTTAATGAATCAAATGCAAATAATAATTCTTTATTATTCTTTATATTTAAGATAACTCCTTTGCCTTTATTACCAAACTGTGGTTTTAAGACAACTGGATATCCTATATCCTCTGCTGCTTTTAGCAAATTGATTACATTGCTTACTTTTCTTCCTCTAGCTACCGGCAGATTCTGAATATCAAGAAGTTCTTTTGTCAATAGCTTATCACAGGAAATATCTACTGCTGTACAGTTTGTTTCGCTACTGATAGATGCTTCTATTATTCTTCCTTGTTTTCCATAACCTATTTGATAAAATCCACTACTGCCTAATTTTATAATAGGCATATGATAAATCTTTGCTGCACGGCATATCTCCTGAGTACTTGGGCCAATCATTTCTTCACTTAGTATATCTTTAATCAGTTCAATTCTATCATCATAATTAATATTTTTTCTGCTAATTAAAGAATTAATAATATCTACTGCTAACTTTGCAATTTCTAAAGCAGTATTTCTATAATCATATTCAAAGATAACTAAATAAATTTCCCCTGCTTTTTCTCTAGCTTTTCCATATGCTATATCCATTCCTAATTTATTATGAATTGCTATTATCATATGCTCACATATATGAGCTAAATATGTCCCCTCATTTAAGCGTTTAACAAATCCACCGTCTTCATCAATTCCACATCTATGTGCTTTTAGTTCTGGTAATAAGGCCACAAGCTTATTATTAAATCCTTCAATATCTTTGCTTGGAGTTTCTGCATACCCTTCTAAATCCACTTCCAATTTAACACATTTTCTATGCGAATAAATATTTCTTCCTTCATATACAACATTACTTAATATTTTCATAAGAATTAGCATCCTCCTCTAATGGTGCCTTTTTTATTAAATCAAATTTATTTCCTTCTTTAAGTACATGCAGCTTAACATTAAATATACTTAATACTTCATCGCAATACTGCTCTGAAACATTGCTATAATTTATTCCCGTACCATCCACAAAATAAACTGCTCCTGAACCTATTACTTCAGCCATTCCTTTATCACTTACTATTATTGCAGTATCTTCATCAATTCCTATTCCTAAAACTTCAGGATTTTGTGCAATCCCTGTAAGCAATCTCCCTATTCTGCCTCTTTGAGCAAAATGCTGATCTATTATTATATTTTTTACAAGCCCTAACCCAGGAGACATTTTAAGTGTACATTTTTTAGGTGACTCTTCATCTTCTCCTTGAACAATCATCGTGTCACTCATAACAGATGCACCTGCTGATGTACCTGCAACAATTCCACCTTTATTCGAAAATTCTCTAATAGCATCATATATAGGAGTTCCCCCTAAAATACTAGTAATTCTCAATTGATCTCCACCTGTAAAAAATAATAATTTTGCCTCATTAATAGATTTAATCTTTTCTTTATTATGGGCATCAGCTCTTGTTGATATATCTAGTCTATTAATCTTCTTTACACCTAATTCAGAAAAAACCTTATAATAATTTTTATAACTTTTTTCTGGATACTCTGTAGCTATGGTGGCTATTAAAATTGCTTCATTTTCTTTATCTATAAACTCTGCTACTTTTTTTAATATTTCTTTTTTGCCATTCTTATCTTCAGCACCACCAATAATAATTAAATTTCCCTGTACTTTTTCAGCCATATAATCACCTCAAATCATACGTCTTTTATTTTCTCCACACTTTTCCTTTATTATTCATTGATTTAACTATCGCCCTATATTTTATACAAAAAAGAAACTCCTAAATAAACTTGACTCTGTCAAATTTAAAAGGAGTTTCTATCATAATTCTTAATTTTTAAGCTTTAATTTAAAATATAGCTCTTCCTGGGATTATTAATTTTTGCCCTACAATAATGACATCTGGATTTTCAATATCATTTATTTTTACTAACTCATCTATAGTAGTATTATACTTTTTAGCTAGTTTCCACAATGTATCTCCCTTATCTACAGCATATATTGTGACAGATGACAATTCTTCTGCTTTCTTAGCTTCACCTTCAACAACATCAATGATCCATTCTTTATTAACCTTATATGATACTTTTGCCCAAACTGAAAGTGTTATTCTTACTCCAATTGTATTTGCTTCTACAGTAGAATCTAAAGCTTCTAGATGAGCTTTACAGATAGTTTCCATATCTTTAGTTGTTCCCTTTAGCTCTAGAACTGTATTAAATGGTACTTCACCTTCGCACATATTAATCTTGCAGATTTCATCAGCTGTTCTATATAGTATTGATACTTTGATTATTCCTTCAATTTTAATTCTATCATTTTCTACTACTTTTTCAGTTATTATTGGATATCCATATGATAATACTATACTGCCAATTCTTTCTTTATCATTATTTATATAAACATTATCTTTTAAAATCAGCTCATTAGAGATAATTCCATGTACCAATCCTATCTCATAATTCTTTTTAACAAGATCTATAGGTTGTGATGGGCAATATGCATCTTGTATAAGATTTACTTTCTCTTTAGACAATACCTTTACAGGGCCTTTGGCCAAAAATTCAACATTTACAATTCTATTTTCTCCTAGATCATCTAGAGTTACCACATAGTCTGTATTTACTATCTCAATGTCATTATAAGCAGTCATTTCACTATTAACACCTACAAGTTCCTGCTCCTTTGATAAATATACATCATCCTGTAATAATAGTATTTCATCGCTGTCTTTGCCTTTATACAAGACTTCAATCTTACAGTAGCATCCAAAATATATTTTATCTTCACCAAGCTTAATTTCCTTCTTATGAAGATTAGTAGAACATTTCAATACATCATCAATTTCTGGTTTATCCATTGTTGCTTTAAGAATTGTCTTACCCATTAATTCAATTTCTTTTTCACCTTTTGACTGATTTACATCTTCTGACTCTCTCTGTACTTGAATATCTTCGGCTCCCTCTAGATCCTTTACAAATTCAAATTGGTCTATTTTATAAATAAACCATTTAGTAGTTCTAACACCATCAATAGATATTTTTCTTTCATTCATGATATTAGCCTGGATATGTTCAACTACACATTCTACATCACAAAGGATTTTATGTTCTCCACCACTCAGTTCTAGATAATCTGCGAATTTTTCAGAAAGATCAACTGAATTTACCCTTTCTATATTACTTTCGTCAACAGATAAATAAAGAACTGAATAAGTAATTATTCCTTCTATCATGACTTTATCAGCTAGTATATCTTTATTAGTAACTGTAGCTTTCGCATCTACTCCTAATATTTGATTAACATCAGGATGAGAATCTTTTATTAAATACTCACCCTTCAAAACATTATTACTAGAGCTTTCTCTCAGAAGTTCCTCATATTGGACACTCTCTTTGATAACATCTATTTGTGACATAATATCCCTCCCATAGTATAACTACTATATATATATTTCTCTAACTATATATTTATTCTAAATAATATTATTTGTTCATTGGTTTAAAATTTATTTTTACCATGTTTTTACTCATTTTGTTATAATATAGCTGTTATATCTATTGCCGTGTCGAATTTTGAAATTTATTTTATTTTTTTTGTAAAAATTGTTGACACCTTGAAAAATATGTCGTATTATAAAGATGGTTATTGACCATATAACCTCTCATAAATTCTCAATACCCTTTTATACCATAGTTGAAAGATGGATACCCGCCATCTTTCTTTTTTTATTTAAAAAAAGAAAAAAAACTTCGAATAAATCGAAGTTTTACTATACCGCATAGTATAATAATACAGTTTTTGTTAAAACATCAGAATAGCTATATGTTACAGTCCTTTGGGTGTCATTTTCTAATCTTACAACGAATATACTTGGATGCACACTTTCTATTACCCCGTCGTTAACTAAAATCTTCTTTCTTCCTCCGTTAGCTTTTAAGGTAACTTTCTCTCCTACATGTCTTTCTATGTCGTTTTTAATTGTTGCTAAGGTTTTGTTTCTTTCCATGCAAACACCCTCTTTCTATAATTTATTATACCTCTCCCATACATTTTTGTCAATTAAAACCATTTATTTTATCACCTTTATGATTCATTGTCAATGTAAACTTTTACTTTTTGATATTTTTTAATAATTCATTAATTATTATTACATGTTTTCCATATTTTATTCATTTAGAGTAATTGTTTTTTTTAATTTGTAAATTATGCACTTCTTTAATTGCTCCATACTATTCTTATAAATAATAGAACCCCCTCAGGAGTTCCATTCTTTATAAGACTAGTATATAGTTAAATATAAGTTGATCTTGGATATCCTTCACGATATTTTCCTCTCGTCTGTAATCCGCCAATCCCCCTTATACCTGTAATGGTACCTTCAATTACATCAGTTATTGATACTATTGTATCTATTCTTGAATAAGCTATTTTTTCACATACAAATACAGGATCTAAGCAATGAATTAATACTCTGCTAGGCGAGCTTGCAAAATTAGCTCCTGCATCTAAAAGACATTCATAACAAGATTGACATGCTCCTGCAAAGATAACTAATTCGTCATAACTAGAATTGTAATTGCGTAAAGCTTTTACTGCCTCGATATAATATTTTGAATTCCGATAGTTTTCTAGGTCTAAATAATTATCAGTTCTTTTCAATACACTGTCATGGCCTGTAAGTACCACAATATCAGGTTTTACCTCTTTAACTAAATCCACTACCTTATTCCATTGTTCCTTTTCCGCAATAGCTCTGCCTACTGCATCTAATGAAAGCTGCTTATATACCTTTAAGCAAGTTTCTAAATATTCTTCGTCTCCGTCTATATGAAGTATTTTACCTGGTCTGCCAAATACAAGTTCTTTATTAGGATCTTGTATTTTTTGATTTTTTGCACTTCGTGAGTTTATCTCACTTCTTGCATACATATCCCCTCTTGTATTCATAGCCTTTTTTATTGCATAGCTCACTCTTGAATTTAAGATTTTTTCCTTTTCCTCTATATATCCCATATCTACAGATTCTAAATCATCTTTAGGGGAATCCGCTATTATCCTTATACTTACACCTTTTAATATATAGGTTGGTTTTCCCTTTATCTCTTTAATATCAATAATCTTAAATATTATATCTTTATCATAAGATTTTCGAACTACAGTATCGCCAATATCCATCGTCTTCTCCATAAACCTATTATTATTATTTATTCTATGAAATTTTTTTGTTATTTGACTCATATTTATCTACACTAAAAAAAATAAATGATAAAAATCTATCTTTTTAGACTTTTACCATTTACATAAATATAAATTTTATATTTTATATTCTTCCTTAAATTCATCTAGAAATTTTAAATAGTTTTCTTTTTCATTTATTATGCTCTCTAATTTGTTGGCAAATGTATTCTGCCCCCAATTAACCTCATTATAGTAATATCTATTAGCTAACCGCCAATACCTTTGTGGAAACAATAAAAATGCATATAAAACTTTATATTCATCTTCCCTAATCTCTGATACTTTATTATATGAACTGATTATAGCTTTGGCATATTCTAAATTCCAATCACAGCGTTTAAGTACTTTTATCATAAAATTAGAAATATCATAAGCTCTTATTTCTCTTTTACAATAATCAAAATCTATTATATTAACATTATTATCTTTCGAAAAAATAATGTTATGATAGGTATAATCATGATGGCAAAAACTTTTATTCATATCTGCAATACTACATAGTTCATAATAGTTTGATTCATTTAATTCATTTAGTGCTTTCTTGCCAATCTCCTTATAAAATTCCATAGATTTTAAATAAAGTAGGTCAAAATTAGATTTATTATTTTTTTTCCTAATCATATCTCTCATTTTATCTAAAGATTTAATTCTTTTTTCCATTAAGGAAGGCCATCTTCCTAAATCTGTTTTTAGTTTTGAGTTTTCTGGTGGATCATATCCCTTTGACGCCTCATGCAGTTTAGCTAATGTTTCTGCTGATAATTTTACTTCTTCAATATTACGGAAGTCACATTCCCTTCCATCAAGCCACTCTGAAAGGGTGTATAAATCTTCATTAACTAAAGCATAAGGCTCTCCTTCAGCATTTAAATAATATCTATCCACATTATTAAATCCATTCTTAATCAAGTGCTCCTTAGCTCCATAAACAAATAAGAGTTTTTGAGGTCCATAATTTATTTTCTTAAGACATCGCTCTCCTTTGTTGGTCTTTAAATAATATACACCCTTATTAGCTTTTATAATATCGATTTTTATTTGGAATTGCCTCTCTATTTCAAACTCCCTCATCATTGTTCTCACCCCCTGTATATTTATATGTACCCTAATATTTTTA
>CAKVNP010000063.1 GCA_934777095.1 uncultured Clostridium sp.
GTACTGAAACTATCCCTAATGATATTGATATAGGTATAGCAATTATTAAACAAATAAAAAATATTAAAAATATTATTCCTGTAATCATATTCTATCTCTCCCTTACAACTTTAAATTCTTCAATCCATCTTTGAATAATTCTGATGGAAACTAATATAAAGCTTACTAAAGGTGCAGACTGTATATAATACATTGGAATACCACAAGCTGGACTTGTTTGTCCACTTATGATTGCTGATTTTAAGTAAAGATATGCAAAAGGAATTAAATATAAGAAAAATACTATTTCTATTGTATGATTTATTATTTTAATTGCTGCCTTCCCCCTCTTAGGAAATAGAGAGATAAATTGTTCAATCTTTATAGAGATGCATTTTTTAGTACAATAACTTACACTAATAAACCCTGACCAGATAAATAAATATCTAGTTATTTCTTCTGACCAAGATAGTGAGCTGCCAAATAAATATCTTGCACATACTTGAATCCCCATTACTGCTGTCATCATAAGTAAAAGTATTACAAGAATAAGTTCTTCTAAATTGTTATCTAGCCATTTTATTATCTTCATAATTATTCTCCCATTTATATGTATATTTTATCTTTAGTAATACTTATCATTCTATACATAAACAAAAAGGTTGTCAAAAAACTAACAAATATGCAAGTTTGTTAACAACCCCTTTAAAAATTAATATTTTATATCTAGTTTTTCTTTCATATATTCTATTGGCATATCTTCTCCAGTCCACATCTTAAATGCTGCTGCACCTTGGAATAACATCATACCAAGACCATTCATAGTCTTACATCCAACTTCTTTAGCCATTCTTAATAACTCAGTTTCTCTTGGATAGTAAACTACATCTGATACTATAAGATCTGGTCTTAAGAATGATTTATCTGGAATATAAGTTTGTCCTTCTAAAGGCTTCATTCCCATTCCTGTTGCATTTGTGAAAAGATAACTGCTAGCTATTTCTTCTTTTAATTTTTCTAAATCTGCTAAATCAAATAATTTTGCTTTACAATTAGTTCTTTCATTTATCTTTCTTACTGTTTCTTCAGCATTAGCCCAGAATTCATCTTTTCTATTAAAGATAGATATTTCTGCAACACCATCTAAAGCAGCTTGTATTTCAATTGCTGTAGCAGCTCCACCTGCACCAACTATTGTCATCTTTTTACCTATAACATCAATATTATTATCCTTTAATGCCATCATATAGCCTGTTCCATCTGTTATATGACCAGTTAATACACCATCTTCATTTACTATTGTATTAACTGCTCCACACATTTCAGCTGCTGGAGATATTTTATCTAAATACTTGTGTACAACTGTTTTATTAGGCATAGATACATTAGACCCTTTTAATTTTAGAGATCTTAATCCTTGAACAGCTCCTTCTAAGTCTTCATTACCAACTTCAAATGCTAAGTAAGCATAATCTAAGCCTAATTTTGCAAATGCTGCATTATGCATTGCTGGTGAGCTTGAATGTCTAATTGGATAAGCCATTAATCCTATAAGTTCCGTATGTCCTGTAATTCTCTTTTCCATAACTTGTATACTCCTTAATTATCTTTTGATTATAATAATAAACTAGTCGTTATTTCCTCTAAATATATCATCAAATGCTCTTAATCCTAGTGTATATACTGATGAACCAAGACCAACAATTATTCCTGTAGCTATTGGTGAAATTACTGAATGATGTCTAAATTCTTCTCTTGCATGTACATTAGACATATGTAATTCAATAACTGGACACTCTAACATTCTTAAAGCATCTCCAATAGCATGGCTGTAATGAGTCCATGCTCCTGCATTTAACATAACTCCGTCATATCCTTGTAAGTATGCTTCATGAATTTTATCTACAAATTCAGCTTCACTATTAGTTTGGAAGTTAGTTACTTCGATATCTAATTCTTTAGCTAAATCATCAACTTTTTTATTTATTCCATCTAAAGTTATTGTTCCATATTGCTTTGGATCTCTTTTGCCAAACATATTATGATTTACTCCATGTAATAACATTACTTTTTTCATTTTTCTCTTCTCCTTGCTTATTTATATTTAAATTCTACTATCTTCCTTTTATATTATAATTTTTTATTTGCCCCTTTGAAATATCAAAGGGGCAATCATGCTAATTATATTATTTTTTCATTACCTTATTATATCTAATGTTAACAACTATTGAAGCTACTATACTTACTACCGCTAAACCTGCTGATACTAATAATGTATATTCAACACCTAACTTACTAGTAACTCCTCCTGCTATAGCTGTTATACTGAAAGCACATAATGCACCTGCTATCATAATCATACTTACAGCCTTTGCTTTTGAAGCTGGGAATAAATCTGACATAGTTGAAACTAAGAACTGTAAAACTCCCCCTGCACATGTTGCTCCAATTAAGAATCCACCTATTTGTGCTACAGCTGCACTTGGCATAAAGTACATCCATAATAATGTTACTAATGATATTACTGGATAAACAAAGATCATTCTAACTGGTTTAATCCATTTAACTAAAACTACGTTTAATAATACTGCACAAATTGAACCTAATGCATAGTTTGAACCTATTTTACCTGCTGCTGCCTCAGTCATATTTAAGAATGTCATACCGTAATCTTTATTAATATTTAAGAAAATTTGGAATGTAGCTGTTGCTGTGTATCCCATGATTATTAAAGCTATTCCTTCAATCCAGAAGTTAGATTTAACATCTGCTACTTCTGATGTTTCACTTTTTACTGTTTCTGTTGAAGCAAATGGTAATTTAGTTAATGATATTGCAATTATTAATAATAATACTATACAAATTATAAATGTCCATCCGAACCACATTCCGTTTGCAGCCCAGAAAGTAACCATTACTGGTAAAATATATTGTGCTATTGCGATACTTAATTTTGATAAGATACTTGCAAGCCCTGATGAATTAACTAGTATCTCCATAACTGCTGGTAATACACCTGAGTCTAAGAATCCATTAGCAACACCTGCTAAAATTGCAACAAAGAATGCTACAGTTGTATTTGGTGCTAATAATATTCCACCAAAGAATCCTATATAAACTAAACATCCTGTAATAACAGTAAATCTTCTACCAAATTTATCTGATATTACTCCTGAGAAAGGATATGTTATTAATCTACCTATTCCTAATGCAGATATTACATAAAGTACTCCTGCTGCATCAGTATTCCATAAAGCTTGAAATGATTTAGTATTTTGTGATAATATTGCTGCACCAAAACCATGTACAAAGAAACTTAAGTACAACATAAATGCTGTTGGATAAAAACTTTTCATTGATTTGTTTTGTTCTTTCATTTTGCGTCCCCTTTTGTCATATGTATATTTTTTAACAAATTTCCTGATGACTTTTCCCTTCACCTTATGACTCTATTATAGTATTAATCCAATATTTTTAACACTAATTAAATTATATTGTTAAATAATTATCTTGCTATTTGTTAATCTTTTAACGCCCTATTTACGTTAATAAGACATTTATATACTACACTATCTTGATATTTTCCATAATTTTATTGTGCTAACTTTAAATTTAGTTATATAATTATCTTAATTATTAAACAATTAAGGAGAATTAATTAAATGTTTTCGTATGACTTTAATTCTAAAAACACCAATATTTTTGAAAGCAACAAATTTCCTAAACTACATAGGATTGTTCATAACTTTAACAATCCAGGTTGGGTATATAACTATCATTTACATAAAAACGCTACCGAAATTGTTTATATAGCTGATGGTAAGGCTGAATACACTATTGATATGAAAAGTTTTATTGTGGAAAAAGGTCAAATTCTTATTCTTGAAAAAGGCGTCATTCATTCTATAACTTCAGATTTAGATAATCCTGTAGATGCTTGGACATGTATTATAAGTGATTATAAGATAAATGATAATGATGAAGATGTTCAAATTTTACCTAATAAAAATTTTCACATTATGTCTGCTGGTATACATGAAGAGTTTATTCAAAATATATTTAAAGAAATCTATATTCTTTGTTTAAATGATAATCCTTTTTCTGAAGCAGCTTGTAATATATTAGCCTCATCATTAATTGCTACAATTTATAGTCTGCTACCCATGGATAAAGAGGCTAACTTACATAAAAATTCTTCTTTTATTAGAGATGTGCTTATTTATATAAGCGAACATTATACTGAACAAATTACTTTAAAAAAACTTTCAGAAATATTTCATATTAGTGCTGGGCATATAAGTCATTCATTTACTAAAGAGTTTGGAGTTTCGCCTATTAACTATGCAATTAATTTAAGAATTTGTAATGCCAAACTATTACTTATTAATAGCAATGATTCATTAATATCTATAGCTAAAAAAGTTGGTTATGATAATCCTACTCACTTTACTAATATATTTACTAAAAGAGTAGATTGTACTCCAACAGAGTATAGAGAATATCATAGTAAAAAGAATAATATTTCATCACCATTAGTTAACAGTTGCTTAAACAATGATAATACTTCAAAAGAAATTAGTGAACTTAAGAAAGACTTTGAAAAAATAAAAGAGGAAAATGAAATTTTACAAAAAGCTATGGCCATCTTAGCTGCAAAAAATTAAGGAAAGCTTTTTCTAAAGCTCTCCTTATTTTTTATATTTTCTTACCTTCCATCTCTGCAATAATTTTTATTTTTTTCATCAGGTTATCAAAAGCTGCCGGTTTAATTGATTGCTGTCCATCACTTAAAGCACATTGTGGATTATTATGAACTTCTATCATTAGTCCATCTGCTCCAACAGCAATTGCTGCTTTAGCTAGAGGCTCTACTAAATACCAATATCCAGCTGCATGACTTGGATCAACTATTATTGGCAGGTGTGATAATCTTTTAACTACTGGAATTGCACTTAAATCTAAAGTATTTCTAGTATAATTTTCATAAGTCCTTATTCCTCTTTCACAAAGAATTACATTTTCATTACCACCAGCCATTATATATTCTGCTGACATAAGCCATTCTTCAATTGTAGCAGCAATACCTCTCTTTAAAAGAATAGGCTTATTTGTTTTACCTAACTGTTTTAAAAGATCAAAGTTTTGCATATTTCTTGCACCAACTTGTAGCACATCAACTCTTTCAACAAATTCATCAATATAATCTGTAGACATTATTTCAGTTACTATCGAAAGTCCTGTTTCTTTTTTAGCCGTTTCCAATAACTTTAACCCTTCTAATTCTAACCCTTGGAAACTATATGGTGAAGTTCTTGGTTTAAATGCTCCCCCTCTTAAAAAGTTAGCTCCTGAAGCTTTAACTGCTCTAGCAACCTCTAAAATCTGTTCTTCACTTTCAACAGAACATGGTCCTGCCATAATCCCTAGGTTACCTCCACCAACTAATGTTCCATTAACATTTACTATAGTATCATCAGGCTTAAATAATCTATTTGCTTTCTTAAAAGGATCCTGAACTTTTAATACCTTTTCTACTCCATCAAAAGTTAATAACTTATCTGGATTAATTTTTGAAGAATCCCCCACTAATCCTAATATACAAAAAGTATCACCTTGAGATACATTAACTTCTACCCCATAGCTTTCTAGTTCATTTTTAACAACTTCTATAGCTTTATCACCTATTTTAGGCTTCATTACAACTATCATTTATTTCACCTCTTATATTTCTTCCCTAACTTTATTAATTATATCATTAACTAATTCATCTAAGGTGCTGGTATTTTCAACTCTATAGTGACATTGGCTACGATATAAATCATATCTTTCATCATGTAATTTGTAAAGCACCTCTGGCCCATTAGCTAAAAGTGGTCTGTTTTTTATTTCAATATCAGTAACTATATTATCTACTGGCCTATCTAAAAATATAATCGCTGAATTATCATTAAAACATTTCATGTTTTCTTTATTCTTTACAGCACCTCCACCAGATGCAATAATTGTTTTCTTCTTATTGCTAAGTTCTCTACACGCTTCTGTTTCGCATTTTCTAAAATAATCTTCACTGATAGCAAACAATTCAGGTATACTTTTGCCTGTCATTTCAATTATATAATCATCCATATCTATAAAATCATAACCCATTTTTTCTGCAAGCATTTTTCCAACAGTAGTTTTGCCACAGCCTGTCAAGCCAATCAACACGATATTTTTATCTTGATTATTCATTTATTCACCTCACCTAAAAATCAGATATCATTTCCTTATATATAATACTTATTACGTTATCATCAATTTTTACATCATTAAATTTCTCTTCTGCCTTAACAGCCTGTGCAACTAACATATATAATCCACCTACTGCTTTTTTCCCTGCTTCTTTAGCTAATTTTAAAAATTCCGTTTCTGTTGGATTATAAACTATATCTACAATAGAATCAAAATTCATTATTATCTCCTTACCTACAGGAGAAACCCCAATTTTGGGGCTCATACCTACTGGCGTTGAATTTACTAAAATATCTCCCTTTATCTTCTTAAGCTCATTATAGTCAATAAAGCTAATTCTGCTACTAGCTTCACTACCTCTCTTAGCTGATTCAGGATTCCTACTTACAATATAAATATGACTAGCCCCATTATTTAATGCTACCTGCTTAATAGCTTTACTAGCTCCACCACTACCTAAAATAACTACTATTTTATTTTCAACGGTGATATTATTCTTATCTAAAGTATCTTTAAATCCGAAATAATCAGTATTATATCCAAATAATTTACCATTTCTATTAACTACTGTATTTACTGCTCCAATTTGCCCTGCTTCTAATGATATATTGTCTAAATATGGAATGACCTCTTCTTTATAAGGTATAGTAACATTAAACCCTCTAATATCAAGAATTTTAACTCCATTGATAAACTCACTCATTTTTCCTTTTGGCAGTTCAAATTTCTTATATGCCCCATTAACATTTATAATTTCCATAATTCTTTTATTAATTCTTGGTGAATAAGTATGAGGTAACCGTTCCCCAAGGACTCCTAAAAACTCCATAAAATACCCCCTCTTTCTTCAATAAAAGTATTCCCTACTCTTTAACAGAGTAATTTCCTAATAATTTAAAGTATCTGCTTTTATCCTCAATGAGCTTTAAAGCATTTTTAACTCTCTCTTCTTCTAGATTCCCTTCAAAATCTAAGTATAAAAGATACTTCCATGGTAGATTACTTATAGGTCTTGATTCTATCTTTTTTAAATTAATATTATTAGAACTAAAGTGCTCTAAAAGCTTATATAATGTTCCTGCCTCATCTTCCATTGAAAATACAACACTTACTCTATCAGATGTACCATCATATTCTAAGTTTCTTCCTATAATAATAAACTTAGTTATATTTTCGCTTTGATTATTTATATTGCCCTTTACTATTTCCATACCATAACACTTAGCAGCTCTTTCACTTGCTATAGCTACCTTACTTTTATCTCCAGTTTCATATACATACTTTACACTAGATGCGGTATTATTATACGGTATTTGTACCCAGTCACTATGCTTCTTTAAAAATTCAGTACACTGCGCAAATCCCTGTGGATGAGAATAAACTTCTTTTATATCTTCAAGTTTAGTCCCCTTTAAACCAATCAAATTCTGCTTTACCTTTACACATTGCTCGCCAACAATATAAAAACCGTAATCCTTCATTAAATCATACACCACTGCGATAGCTCCCGTAGATGAATTCTCTACTGGCAGAATACCATAATCTATTTCTTTATTCTTTAACGCTAAAAATACATCTTCAAATTCAGAGTAAAATGTGCAGTCTTTATTTTCTCCAAAGTAAGCTATTTTAGCTTCTTCACTATAAGACCCTGCTACTCCTTGTATGCCGATTTTTATATCACCAATAATATTATGCTGTAAAAGTCTGCTGGTAGCCATTAAATCATTAAAAAACTTCTCTGCATATTCCTTATACTGCTTATTATTAAGTCTTTTGATATTTTTCTCAATTACTTCTGCTTCTCTTTTTCCATTAAATATAGGTAGATTTCTTTCCATTTTATATTTAGCTACCTTAACAGCTACATCCATTCTTTTTTCAAATAGACTGACTATCTCTTGATCAATATTATCTATTTCATCTCTTAACTGTGAAATATCAAGCACATTTACTACCTCCTTTTTATATATTTTAGATAGATTTATTACTCTCCAATTAAATCTAATATTCCAATTGCTGTTACTGCTTCAATAACTGGCAGTGCTCTTTGTACAATACATGGATCATGTCTGCCATTCACTTCTAAAACAGTATCTTCCTTAGTATTTATATTAACCGTATTTTGTGGCTTTAAAATAGACGATGTTGGCTTTATTGCCGTATTAAATACTATTGGCATGCCATTTGTTATACCACCTAAAATTCCACCATTGTTATTTGTCTTTGTTTTAACCTTCTCCTGCTCAAAATACATCGAATCATTAGCTTCAGAACCCTTCATCTTTGTAATATCAAATCCTCTACCAAACTCTATCCCCTTTACTGCTGGAATAGAAAACATTAAATGTGCTAAAGTAGATTCTACTGAATCAAAAAATGGATTTCCTATACCTGGTTCAATCCCTAGAACTGCACATTCTACCGTACCGCCTACAGAATCAAACTCTTCTTTTGCTGCTAATATCTTCTTTCTCATACTCTCATTTAATGATTGATCAATTAGAGGAAGATCTTTACCCTTAAAGCCTTGGATTATTTCTTCATTAATATCCACATCTAAAAAGCTTTTATCCTCAATCTCCCCAATAGATTTAATATGAGATGTTATTAAGATTCCTCTTTCTTCTAGTATCTGCCTGCATATTGCTCCAGCAAATACTAATGGAGCGGTAATTCTTCCTGAAAAATGTCCACCGCCTCTATAATCATTAAATCCATCATATCTAATATGACCTGTATAATCAGCATGACCTGGTCTCATAATATCCTTCAGCTTACTATAATCTTTAGATTTAGTATTAGTATTTCTAATTATTGCACAAAGAGGAGTCCCTGTAGTCTTTCCTGAAAAATATCCGCTCAAAATTTCTGGCAGATCCTTTTCCTTTCTTGGAGTAGATAAATCATTCCTGCCTGGTGCTCTTCTTTCCATTTCGTAAAGCACCTTATCCATATCTATTTCAAAACCTGCTGGCAGGCCATCTATATTAATTCCAATAGCCTCTCCATGAGATTCGCCAAAAATAGAAATTCTTATATTATTCCCCCATATTC
>CAKVNP010000064.1 GCA_934777095.1 uncultured Clostridium sp.
TGATATAATTCTATCATAGTAAACTCTGGATTATGTCTTACTGACATACCTTCATTTCTGAAAGTTCTTCCTAATTCGTATACTTTTTCAAATCCAGCTACAATACATCTCTTTAAGTATAACTCTGGAGCTATTCTTAAATACATATCTAAATCTAAAGTATTGTGATGTGTAATAAATGGTCTTGCTGAAGCTCCACCAGCTATTGTTGCAAGCATTGGTGTTTCAACTTCTAAGAATCCCTTATTATCTAAGAATGATCTTATTCCACTGATAATTTGGCTTCTCTTTATAAAAGTATCTTTAACTTCTGGATTAGTTATTATATCAACTTCTCTTTGTCTATATCTTAAATCTGGATCTTTTAATCCATGCCATTTTTCTGGTAATGGTTTTAATGATTTACATATTAATTCAACTTTATGAACTTTTACTGAAACTTCGCCAGTTTTAGTCTTGAAAACTTCTCCTGTAGCAGCAACCCAGTCACCAAGATCATTACTCTTATATTGTTTTAATGCTTCTTCTCCAACAGCATCAATTTTTATAAATAATTGTATTTTCCCATCTCTATCGATTATATCAGAGAAAACTACCTTTCCTTGGCCTCTTTTAGACATGATTCTTCCAGCAACTGTTACTTCTGAACCTTCTAATGTTTCAAAGTTATCTTTTACCTCTTTTGAAGAATGAGTTCTTTCAACTTTATATACATCGAAAGGATCCTTTCCTTCTTGTTGTAATTGAACTAATTTTTCTCTTCTAAGAGTTTCCTGCTCACTAAATTGAGACTCAAGCTCTTGTATATTCATTTCTTCAGTTGACATTAATACTACCTCCACTAATCTCTTCTTATTCCTAAAATTTCAAACTTATTAACTCCGTTTGGTGTTGAAACTTCTACTACATCTCCAACTTTTTTACCTATTAAGGCTTTACCAACTGGTGATTCGTTAGAAATTTTAAAATTCATTGGATCAGCTTCTGCTGAACCAACCATTATATATTCAACTTCTTCATCAAACTCATAATCTTTAACCTTAACTATTGATCCCACTGAAACAACATCATTAGGAATTTCACTTTCATCAACAACTACAGCATTTTTTAACATATTTTCTAATTGAAGAATTCTACCTTCAACAAATGCCTGGTCATTCTTAGCTTCATCATATTCAGAGTTTTCACTTAAATCTCCATAACCTAAAGCTACTTTTATCTTTTCAGTTATTTCTTTTCTTCTTACTGTCTTTAAGTACTCTAATTCCTCTTCAAGCTTTTTAACACCTTCATAAGTCATTAAGAATTGTTTTGTTTGACTCATATCTTTCTCCCCTTCGAATTATAACTTTATTAGTGCCTAAAATACTAGGCTTATTAATCTTGAAATCATTTTAAATATTATAAATCAGCATATATAATATGTCAATAAAATAAGCTTGTTAATTCAGCTTCATTATTCCATATATTCAGCTGTGGATTTTCAAATCTTTATTTCTTTCCATATATTATTCACATACATGAAATTTAATTCTCATTTATGCCTAATTTTCTTAATTCTTCACGATAATTTTGTAATATTTCAATTACTCTTCCACTTTCTTCAGTGGTATTCATTAAGTTTCTAATTTCACTGCTATTTGGCAGCCCTTTAATATACCAAGAAGCATGCTTGCGCATTTCTCTTACAGCTTTATATTCGCCATCATACTTTATTGCAAGCTCATAATGTCTAAGACACATTCTAATCTTTTCTTCTGGTGTGATAATAAGAGGTTCTTTTCCTTTATACAAATTATCAATCTGCTTAAATATCCATGGATTTCCCATACTTCCTCTCGCTATCATTATGCCATCAACATTAGTTTCTTCTTTTCTTTTTAGTGCATCTTCTGCCGTAAATACATCACCATTACCGATTACTGGTATGCTTACTGCTTCCTTTACCTTTGCAATTATATCCCAATCCGCTTTTCCTTCATACATTTGAGTTTTAGTTCTTCCATGAACAGCTATTGCATCTGCACCAGCCTCTTCCATGATTTTTGCAAACTCTACTGCATTTATATTGTTTTCATCATATCCTTTTCTAAACTTCACTGTTACCGGCTTTGTTGAAACTTTTTTGATTTCTCTTACAATTTCAGCAGCAAGCTCAGGAGTTCTAAGGAGTGCAGATCCTTCACCATTTTTAGTTATTTTAGGCGCAGGACATCCCATATTGATATCTAAAATACAGATATCTTCTCTAGGATTAAAATGTTTCTCTACCATTTCAGCCATTATTTTAGGATCATTTCCAAAAATCTGTGCTGCTACAGGCATTTCTTCTTCCGCTACTCTCATCAGCGTCTGAGTATTTTCACTTCCATAATATAATGCTTTTGCACTTACCATTTCCGTATATACTAGTTCACAGCCCATTTCTTTACATAGTCCTCTAAAAGAAATATCTGTTACGCCTGCCATCGGTGCTAAGAAAACAGCATTTTCAAAATTAAGGTTTCCTATTTTCATTACACACTACTCCTTATTTTTTTCGTATATTATTCTTAACCCCTCTAATGTTAAACTTGAATCAACTTTATCTATAGCTTTTGTTTCTTTTGCAATTAAGTTTGCCAATCCACCAGTCGCAATTACATAAGGCTTTTGGATTCCTGCATCTTTCATTTCCTGTTTCATCTTATTAACTATATACTCAACCTGCCCAATATATCCATAAAGTATTCCTGCCTGCATACTTGTTACGGTATTTTTACATATAATACTCTTTGGTACTTCTAACTCTATTCTAGGTAATTTAGCAGCTCTTTCAAATAATGCATCAGCTGATATCTTAACTCCTGGCGATATACATCCTCCTAAATAATTTCCTTCTTTAGTGACAGCACAATAAGTAGTCGCAGTACCAAAATCGATAATAATTAAATCTTTTTTATAAATCTCATTTGCAGCAACAGCATTTACTATTCTATCTGCGCCTACTTCCTTAGGATTATCATATTTAATATTTATTCCTGTCTTCACTCCAGGACCTACAATTATAGGTTCAATATCAAAATTCTTTCTTACCATATTTTCTAAAGAATGCATTATATTTGGCACAACTGAAGAAATAATAATCCCTTTTACTTCCTTAGGATTTAATCCACTTTGACTAAATAACTGCATAACTTGAATGGCATACTCATCAGAAGTTTTTTTAGTATCAGTGGATATTCTCCAACTAACTAAATACTCCTTATTTTTATTTACACCTATAACTATATTAGTATTTCCTACATCTACTAATAAAATCATAAAAGCACCACCTTATATAATTAAAAGCAGCCCTAGGCTGCTTTTATTTTAAACCTTAAGTAATCATTAAAATTAACAACTTTAATTTTAACAATTACATATTATTTGTCAAGTATGATAATTGTAAAATTTTAGAATAAACCAACTATTTCTCCATTTTCTAAAATATCTATCTTATTAGCAGCTGGAACCTTAGGAAGTCCTGGCATAACCATAATATCTCCAGTAAGAGCTACTATAAATCCAGCACCATTAGATACCCTTACTTCCTTAACAGTAATATCAAATCCACTAGGTCTTCCTAATAGAGTTGCATTATCTGATAAAGAGTATTGTGTTTTAGCCATACATATAGGTAATTTATCAAGCTCAAACTTTTCAAGTTCAGCTATCTGTTTTTTAGCAGCAGGAGTATAATTCACGCCATTAGCACCATATATTTCCTTTGCTATAGTTGCTATTTTATCTTCTATTGAATCTTCAGCGCTGTATAATAATTTAAAATCAGCCTTTTCATTTTCAACTATTTCCATTACCTTATCAGCTAAATCTAAAGCGCCTTCGCCGCCTTTTTCCCATCCTTCACATAGTGATACTGATACTCCTTGTTCTTTACAGAAGCTTTCAACAAATTCAATTTCAGCTGCTGTATCAGATACGAATTTGTTTATTGCCACTATAACAGGTAATCCATATTTCTTCATATTTTCAATTTGCTTAGCTAAATTAACTGAACCAGCTTTTAATGCATCAACATTTTCTTCATTAAGCTGTTCCCTTTTAACTCCACCATGATGCTTTAATGCTCTTATTGTTGCCACTATTACAACGCAGCTAGGTTCAATTCCTCCATACCTGCATTTTATATCTAAGAACTTTTCAGCACCTAAATCAGCACCAAAACCAGCTTCTGTGATAACTATATCTCCTAATTCCATTGCCATCTTTGTAGCAATAATTGAATTACATCCATGTGCAATATTAGCAAATGGTCCTCCATGAATAATAGCAGGAGTATTTTCTAGTGTCTGTACTAAATTTGGCTTAATTGCTTCTTTCATTAGCAATGCCATTGCACCTTGTACTTCTAGTTGTTTTGCATAAACAGGATTTCCCTCTAAATCATAAGCTACTAATATGTTTCCTATTCTATTTTTCAAATCTTGAAGACTTGTTGCTAGACATAAAATAGCCATTATTTCAGAAGCAACAGTTATCATAAATCCATCTTCTCTTAAGAACCCATTTATTTTTCCACCCATGCCCACAACAATATTTCTTAGAGCTCTATCATTCATATCCATTACTCTTTTAAATACTATTCTTCTTGAGTCTATTCTTAATGCATTACCATGATGTATATGATTATCAATAGCTGCACATAAAAGATTATTAGCTGTTGTGATTGCGTGCATATCGCCAGTGAAATGAAGGTTTATATCCTCCATTGGTACAACTTGTGCATATCCACCTCCAGCAGCGCCGCCTTTCATTCCAAATACAGGTCCTAAAGAAGGCTCTCTTAATGCTACGATAGCTTTTTTACCACGTTTATTAAGTCCTTGCCCTAATCCTATAGTAACAGTAGATTTTCCTTCTCCTGCTGGTGTTGGATTAATAGCTGTCACAAGTACTAATTTTCCTTTTTCTTTATCCTTGTTTCTATTTAATACATCTAAAGATATCTTTGCTTTATATTTACCATATTGGTCTATATCATCTTCACTTAAATTAATTTTTTCAGCTATCTTAGTTATAGGAAGCATTTGTGCTTCTTGAGCAATTTGAATATCAGTTTTCATAGCTGTTCCCTCCTCTTGATAATAGAATTATTTATTATATTATATCATCATATATATTTATTTAAAACATTAATCGAACATTTTTTATATTTTTATAAAAAATGTTCGTTATTTTCCATAAAAAAGAGGGTTATAAAGTAAAAATCACACTCTATAACCCAATTTTATTAATTAGCATCGAATATTGCTTCAAATTCTTTGCCATCAATCTTTTCTTTATCTAATAATTCTGCAGCAACAGCATGAAGTTTATTTATATTGATTTTAAGAAGTTCTTCCGCTTTATCATATGCCTCACTAATAAACTTCTTCACTTCTGAATCAATTTTTGCACCTACTTCTTCACTGAAGTTTCTGCCTCTTCCTAAATCTCTGCCTAAGAATACTTCATTATTATCGGTTCCATAAGAAATGGCACCTATTTCATCACTCATTCCATATTCCATAACCATAGATCTTGCAATGGCACTTGCTCTATCTATATCATTTTTTGCTCCTGTACTGATATCACCTAAAACAAGCTTTTCTGCTACTCTTCCACCTAAAAGACCTATCATTTCATCTTGAAGCTTCTCCTTTGATGTATATGCTCTATCCTCTGTTGGCAGATGCATAGTATATCCACCAGCCATACCTCTTGGAATGATGCTTATTTCATGCACTGGATCTGAATTTTTTAAGCACTTCATAACAACTGCATGACCTGCTTCATGATATGCAGTAAGCTTTCTATCATGTTCACTTATTGTTCTGCTCTTCTTTTCTGGACCTGCTATTACTCTTGTAATAGCTTCTTCAAATTCATCCATACCAATTTTCTTTTTCTTTTTTCTTACAGCTAAAAGAGCTGCTTCATTTGCTAAATTCTCTAAATCCGCACCACTAAATCCTGGTGTTCTCTTAGCTAAAACTTCTAAACTTACATCTGTATCTAAAGGTTTCTTCTTAGTATGAACCTTTAATACTTCTTCCCTACCTCTTCTATCTGGACGTCCAACAAGAATTTGTCTGTCAAATCTTCCTGGTCTTAAAAGTGCTGGATCTAAGATATCTGGTCTATTAGTAGCCGCAATCATAATTATTCCTTCATTTGCACCAAATCCATCCATTTCAACAAGCAGCTGATTCAAAGTCTGCTCTCTTTCATCATGGCCTCCACCAAGACCAGCACCTCTCTGTCTACCCACTGCATCTATTTCATCGATAAATATAAGTGATGGTGAATTTTTCTTGGCCTGTTCAAATAAATCTCTTACTCTTGATGCTCCAACACCAACAAACATCTCAACAAAATCAGAACCTGATATACTAAAGAATGGAACACCTGCTTCTCCAGCTATTGCCTTTGCAAGCAATGTTTTACCTGTTCCTGGAGGCCCAACTAACAACACACCTTTAGGTATTCTTGCTCCCATTTCTACATATCTCGTAGGCTGCTTTAAGAAATCAACTATTTCTTCAAGCTCAGCTTTTTCTTCATCAGCACCTGCAACATCATCAAATGTTACTTTTCTACTATCAGGGCTAACCATTCTTGCCTTGCTTTTTCCAAAATTCATTACTCCTCTTCCACTACTGCTGCTCCCTTGAGACTGCTGAGTAAATATAAATATAAATACTATAAATACCCCAATAATCATCAATGTAGGAATCAAGCTTACCCATACACTACTGTTAGATGGTGCAACATATTCAATAGACACATTTTCATTTGGATAGTTAGCTTCTAATGACTCTACTGTAGAATATGGTACATATACAGTATATATTTTCTTATCTGTTGTAATTACATTCATACTCATTTTATCTGGATTAATAGTTATACTGTCTATTTGATTTTCAATCCATTTATCTCTAAAATCACTATATATAAGCTTTCCTGATGAATTTCCCTCATCAAAAATAAAAACAGCTACCACAAACAGCAATATTAAGCCTATTATCCACATAGTTGCACTTGAATATTTTTTCATCCAAGGCCCCCCTTTCATCTAATATCATTTCAGGACAATTTTATTTATTATCAATTTTTAGTAAGCTATCTATATACACTTTCTTTTAACACACCTATATAAGGTAAATTTCTATATTTCTCAGCATAATCAAGTCCATATCCAACTATAAATTCATCTGGAATATTGAACCCAATATACTTCACTTTAACATCTGTAGCTCTTCTTGCCTCTTTACTTAATAAAGTTATTATTTCCACAGATTCAGCATTCTTGCTCTTAAAGTAATTTAATAGATATTTTAAAGTAATACCAGTGTCAACTATATCTTCGACTATTATTACATGTTTTCCTTCTACACTGTGATCTAAATCTTTTAAAATTTTCACTACTCCTGAAGTTTCCGTGGAATTTCCATAAGTAGATACAGCAATAAAATCTATTTCACAAGGTATTTGAATTCTTTTTAATAAATCTGCTGTAAATACAACTGACCCTTTTAATACTCCTACTAGAAGCAATTCTTTTCCTGCATAATCTTGGCTTATTCTTTCAGCTAGTTCTAATACTCTCTTTTCTATTTCTTTTTCTTGGAACATAACTCTTTCAATATCTTTTAGCATACTTTTATCCCTTTCTAACAAACTCAATTTTTAAAATATTTTTAGTATCCTTTGTTATCTTGAAACTATCAGAAACCTTATAACCTACTATCCAAGCTATTTCATTATCAAAACATACCAACGGTATAGTCTCTCTTTCCTCTCTCGGAATTTTAAGGTCAATAAACAAATCCTTTAGTTTTTTGGTACCTTTCACCCCTAAAGGTTTTATTCTATCTCCATCTTTTCTGTTTCTAATAACTACTGTCTCTTTTATCTTATCATAATCAAAATATTTTATTAAGGTATTATTGGAAAAAACTTCTTCATTTTTCATTTTTATAATTCCAAACTTAACCATGCAATTACTATATTCAATATTTTTATCTAATTCATTTTTGTTAATAAGAACTTCCTCTTTGTTTATACTTTCTTGCTTATTTTTTCTAAGCACTATATCCCCATATAAATTTTCTGCAATTATATTATTGGTTAAATCAATTCTTTTGCCAGTACCTTTATTAAATAATTCTATAATTTCATATATATGCTTCATCTCAAAATTTTGATGTGAATTGGATATATTCTTAAATGCATTCTTCAATATTCTTGATACTATAGCCTCTTTTTCGTTGACAAAAAGTTCTTTATCAATAGTTATTCTTCCATTCTTTTTGCTGCAATACTTGCTATAATTTAGCTTCACCTGTTCTTCAATATATTCATTATCTTTTTGAAGCAGTGTTGCCATTCTATTTAACGTTTCAACTATATCTTCATTAAAATTTTGTTTCATATATGGCAATATATCAAGTCTAACCTTGTTTCTACTATAAATTCTCTCATAGTTACTTTTATCAATTCTTGGAATAAGTTCATAATCAGTACAATAAGCTTCAATTTCTTGTCTGTTTAAACATAATATTGGTCTTATTATATTTCCTTCCCTTTTTGCTTTTATTCCTGTTAGTCCATCCAAGCCAGTACCCCTCATCATTCTCATGATTATTGTTTCTGCCTGGTCATTAGCATTATGAGCTACAGCTATTTTATTATATCCATACTCTCTTCTTATTGTTTCAAACGTCCTATATCTAGCGTCCCTACCAGCCATCTCTAAAGAAATATTTCTTTCAGCTGCCATGCTCTTAATATCTACTTTTTTAACATAGCACTCTATCCCTAGACTTTTACATAAATTTTCAACATAGCTAGTATCCTCTTCAGCTTCCTTCCCCCTTAACATATGATTTATATGTACGGCTCCTATTTCCATAGGAATTTCTTTTTTTAAGCAATACAAAATATGTAACAGGCACACTGAATCAGGCCCCCCTGATAATGCTACCAGCACCCTATCATTATCCTGTATTAAATTATTATTAACTATATATTTTTTTACCTTTTTTATCACTTCTATTCTCCTGTTTCGCCAACTTTTTATAACCTTATAATACATTTACATTTTTTGAAAGTAAATATATTCACACTTATTTAATTATTTTTATTCTCTATTAATCAATAATGATGAATATAAGAAATAATAATATTTAATTATTATACCTATATTCATCACCCTTTTAGCATATATTTATAC
>CAKVNP010000065.1 GCA_934777095.1 uncultured Clostridium sp.
GTTAAGCTGTTTTAATTAATATTATGTCATAAATCATCATAAATGCAAAATAAAAAACCAAGCATATGCTCGGCTTTTATTAATTCATCTTTTGATCACTAATACAATATTCATATTCAGAATTTGTTAAGTTACCTAAATATATATGATGTAAATACTTTCTTAAGATATTAAAGGATTTTTTAATTTCATCTAAAGGAGTTACTGCTGACTGCATTTTATATCTTGGAAAATATCTTGATAGATGCAGTGGAATATCAGGATTTAATTTTCCTAAAAACTGTCCTATATCCATTATTGTTTCATCATCGGTATTTTCATTAGGTACCAAAAGAGTGGTAACTTCAATATGTTTACCCATTTCATAGGCTATTTTAATTGTTTCCTTTACATGATCTATTTCACCAAAACACAATTTTTTATAGTATTCAGCACCGCCTTTTAAATCAATATTCAAGGCATCAACATAAGGCAGGAGATTTCTTAAAGGTTCTTCATTAATGTAGCCATTAGTAACTAATACTACCTTATGTTCCTTATTACGTTTTTTTATTTCCTTTGCAACGTCTAATACATATTCATACCAGATGGAAGGCTCATTATAAGTAAATGCTAATCCTATGTTATTTTCCACCTCTAATGATATTGCAGCCATTTCTTCTGGTGGCACAAACTTACTTTCTGCCTTGTACTGAGAGATAGAGTAATTCTGGCAGAAAGAACATTTAAAATTACAGCCAAAGGAGCCAATAGATAATATTTGTGAACCTGGATGAAACTCATATAAAGGCTTCTTTTCAATTGGATCCATTGACATTGAAGTAATCTCCCCATAATTAATACTATATAATCTTATCCTGCCATTGGAATCCTTTAGAGCTTTTCTTACTCCGCATATACCTAATTTTCCCTCTGATAATCCCTTGCAGTAATGTGGACATAAATAGCAGTTTATCAAACCGTTTTTTTCTTCATAGAATAAAGCTTCTTTATTCATTATCTTCGACCTCTTTAAAACGTTCTACCTTAAATCTTTGTAAAGTATAATCCTCGCCAATATCTATACCTGCCTTTTCCCTTGCTATTTCTACTTGTTTTTCTTTAGTATCTACTCCCTCAAGATTAGGCAGCAGCAGCCCTCTCTTTCTACCGCTAGATACAATTACTCCATATTCCTTTGGATCTAGCCCATTAAAATCTGTATCCTCCGGCTCTGATAAAAGGTCAACAGAAATATCAATTTCTAATAATTCCTCTTTAGTTACTGGTGAAAATCTAGGATCCTTTAATGCTGCACTTAAGGAATTCTTAATGATTTCTTCTGCTACAGAATCAGTAACTGGTTCAATAGTTCCAATACAGCCCCTTAATTCACCATTTATCTTTAAGGAAACAAAAACACCTTTTCTCTCATTTAATAAGCTTTTATCTGAAACATCCTTTAGATCTAAAATAGTACCATCATCATAATATTTATTTAAATTCTTTCTAGCTAAAACAGTATATGGATTTCCTTCATTCATCCTTCTTTCATTTTCCTCTATTTTTCCTCTTACCAGCTTCAGATATAAATCTTCTCCTACCCCTTCATCTTTAAACTCCATAACTGCATATCCCACACCTAAAGGTCCCTCATAATTTATCAGTTCTGTAGCCACCTTACTTTTATTAATTGCTCCAGCTAAAACATATAATGATCTTAATCCACATTCCGCTGCTTCATTTACTAAATGATTATCTAGAGAAAATATCTTGGTCATTTCTCCTGACTCTAATATACTTACTAATTCTTTATCAAATTCTTGGCCTAATGGAGTATATGGGTATGGTCCATCTTCAGTAAGCCTGTGTGATAAATCACCTGAAGCAATAAATACCGCTTTACTGCCTGTTTCTTCTACAGCATCCTTAATAGCTTTACCAAACCTAACTAAATCTAAAGGAGAAATCATTCCATAAGTAAGATGTACTAACTTATATTTTTTATATTTCTCCAAGAAATAGAGAGGTACCATTACACCATGGTCTAGTGAAATATCAATTCCATAAAGCCCTGCTGATTCCTCATTAAGTTCAGCTACTGGCACCTGATATTTTCTTGCTTTATCAATAATTGCCTTAACAAGTGCTGTATTTATCTGATAATTAAACTTTACACTACTAGCTGCAAACTGTGATAAATCTCCACTTATGCTTTCTGAAGTAATTATTGATACTGCATCTCTAAACACTGTTCCATGAGGAGAAATTATAATTATTGTTTCTGTGCCTAAATCTGCAACTCTTTTACCAGCTTCTTTAAATGCATTTAAAGTATTAATAACTTCCTCCTCTCGCCCCTTTCCTACCTCCGGCACAACTATTGGTGGATGAGGCATTAAATAATATCCTAACATACAATCACCTTCTAAAATAATCTTTCACTATATATAAATTATATTCCTTTTTCTTATTATAGTATTTCCCGTAGTAATTCCATTAACACTTACATTTTTTATTCATAATAATATTATCTGCACTATAAAATTCAAAAGAACTGCATCAATCTTGATTGATACAGTTCTTTATTTTAATTATTTTATTATTTCTGTTTTAACTACTTCCTTAAGACTTATTAATTCTGATAATATTTCATTTACATCTATTTCGTCGTCTAAAGTAAGCTTAAGTATTATCTTAGATTTTTCATTAGAAATCTGCACGACTTCAATCCCTGAAATATCTATTCCATAATTAATGATAAGCTCCTTTATTCTGCTGATAGATAATTCTAAATCACCTACTATAGAAACCTCAATATGCGTAATATTACTTCTCATAATTGCCATCCTTTTTTTAAGCCTAAACAAATCAGTCAAGAAAATATATGCTACTAAAGTTACTATTATTGCACTTATATATACACCTGAACCTACCGCCAGACCAATACATGCTGCTAAACATATTGATGCTGCCGTAGTCAATCCTTTTACACTTCTTTTATCCTTTAAAATTGTACCTGCTCCTAAGAAGCCAATACCAGAAATATATTGGCCAGCTAATCTAAAAACATCATTTGTTCCTCCATTAACTTTATAGTACTCTAATGACGTCAGCTGAATAAGCAGCCCTACTAATCCTACCAGCACATGGGTCCTTATCCCAACTACCATGCCTTTCTTTTCTCTATTATATCCTATTGAGCCAACTAATATTACGCACAAAACTACTTTAAATAGTATTACTCCTAATTCTTTTAATATTTCTACATTAATTATATTCAATAGCATTTCTTCACCTCAAATAACTGTTATTTTAAAGACTTCATCTATAAATAGATACAGTCTTCTATTTTACCCTTGTAATCCCTTATGTGATTCTTCTTCATCTTCAAGCTGCTGAAATTCCAATTCACAGAACTCATCTAGGAAATTATTCCTTTAATACTATTATATTCTCATAAAGTACTTTTCATATACTTTTTTGAAAATTAAGTAAACAAAGTTATATTATTTATTTCGTGTTATAATATACATAAGTTTAAGGAGGTATTTATGAAAAAAAATATATTTAAAAGCTTTTTATTTTTTTTAATTCTATTTTTCTCTATCAGTATTAAATCCTTTGCTGCTGAAAAAAGCTTTACCATTGATAAGCTAGATATAAATGCAGTTATCTTACCTAATGGTGATGTTAATATAACAGAACAGCTGAGCTACAATTTTACCGGTAATTTTAATGGAATCTATCGAGATTATAACCTTAAAGGCTGCAGTGGCTGCCAAATTAATGAAGTTAAGATTATAGATCAAGATAACAATGAATATGTAGCTGCAAACAATTCATCTGAAGCAGATTTAACCTATGAAGTAAGTAACTCTGACGGAAATAAAAAATTAAAACTCTTTTGTAAAAGCTCAGATGAAGTTAAAACTTTTATCATAAACTACACAATACAAAATGCTGCAGTAAAATATTCAGACGTTGGACAGCTATATTGGAATTTTTATGAGCTTAACGACGAAGTTGATGAAATAAAAAAAGGATCACTTAACATCTCACTAGAAAATGATGCTTTTCAAGATGGAAGTTTATCCTATACCATTTATGGAGATGGTTCAATTACAACCTCAGATTCTCCATATTTAGTTTCAATAAAGTTTAGGATATTTCTCCTGCTATAGTAGATTATTTATATAATAAATATACCTCTGACGAAATACTTTTCCCTACGTTATTTTATTTAGCATTAAAAGGGTATTATACGCTTAAGACTACTGAACTTTCCAAAGAAAAAAAAGAAGAATTTGAATTTGATTATGATTTAATTTTTACAAGAAATACTGCTAATGATCTTCCAAAAGAAAAACATTTAAAATACTTAATAAATTTTCTTAAGAAATATGAAAAAAATAATAGTATTTCACTAATTAAGTTATCACACACTCTAAAAAATGACGATAAATTGCAAGAGTTTAAAGATTCCTTTGATAAATGGACGGATATTATAGATGAGGAGTGTAGAAACAATGGTTTCTTTATTAAAATAAAGGGGCATGAAGTTCTCACTAATGAATTCTATAATGAAAAACTTCAATGGGAAGCCTATAAAACATATCTCTTAAAATTAGCAGCTAATGATTTTAAAATGACTTTAGAGAGTCCGGATTATCCATTAATCTATGGTCCTGCTCTTAATATTCTAGATGAAAAAATTGAAAAGCTTGTATCACTTATGCCTAAAAATAATTTAACAACAAATGCCTATATTACAAATTATTTTGCATACAATATGCTTTTCACTTCATTATCAACTGACTCAGCTAGCAGTTCTTCTAATATCTCTTCAGGAAGCAGCTTTTCTGGCGGTGGTGGTGGAGGGTCTGGTGCCTTTTAATAATCCACATAAAAAATAGGATGTATCAAATCTGATACATCCTTTATTTTATATGTTATTTACATGAGTTTTGTTATTTACATGAGTTTTGTTATTTACAATGAGTTTAATTATTCTGCCATTTCATCCGGGAATATACGCTCTATATGCATAGCTAAATACCCTATTTCTACCGGATGTATGGACTTTTTCAATTCTTTTTCTGCTGTATTGCAGATGTCTTCAGATATTTTAAAAGAATTGGGAAATCTTTCTTTGATATAATCATTCATATCAAGTTTTATTAATTCATCTTTTAATGTTCTAACCACCATATATTTAACATGGCTTGTTAATCTATTATAGGCTAAAGATTCCGTATCAATTTTTTGGCCAGTTTTCTCTTCAATGATAGATACACATTGCCTTACTATTCTTGCAGTCTGCATAGCTTGTGATATCTTTTCATCTTCGATTGCTGAATGTATATGAAGTGCTATATACCCGACTTCATCATCGCATATTTCTATGCCTTCCATTTCATTTATTATTTCTTTACCTTTTAATGCAACATTATATTCTTCAGAAAATAGAGCTTTTATATCCTGCGTTAACGGATTACTAATTTCCTCGTTGTTGCGTATTCTTTTTATTGCAAAAGCAATATGATCAGCTAGAGGGCATAATATCTTCTTATCTATCTTTTTAAACTGTTTTTCAGCTTCAATAATAATCAAGTTTGCAATTTCGAGAAACTTAGGTTCAATTGCACTTATTATATCTTTAGATGATCCCCTATCATTTTCTTCCTGTAAAAGATATATTTGAACATCTTTAGGCACATCAATACGTTCCTTTACTTTTTTCCCAAACCCTATTCCCTTGCCTAATAAAATATATTCCTTATTATTATCCATATTTACAGCTAAAATCCCATTATGGTTTAACGCCTTTATGACTCTAAACATATTTCGCCCCCTATTATATCGTTAATTATTTAATCTGATCAATTGCAATAATAGCTTCTCCTGCTTTAACTTCACCTGTTTTTATTATACGAACTTTTTGATTTTCATTTAAAGCTGTACAAATAAATGGTGAAGCAATAGATGGTGCATTTTTGCTAATAAAGTCTATATCAAAGCCTATTAACTTATCTCCTTTTTTAACTTTGTCTCCATCTTTTACAAAGCTTTCAAATCCTTTTCCATCAAGGTTTACTGTATCTATTCCTATGTGGATTAATAATTCCACACCATCTTTTGTCTTTAATCCTACAGCATGCTTTGATGGAAATACAAAGCATATTTCTGCATCTTCAGGTGCTGTAACTATTCCATCATTAGGGATAATAACCACTCCATCACCCATCATTTTTTGTGCAAATGCATCATCTGGAGCTTCAGATATATCTTTAACTGTTCCTGATAATGGGCTGTTTAATGTAATAGTACTTACAACTTCTCCTAATTTTTCAGATTTTTCATTATTACCTTTTGTTTCTTCAATAGCTTCTGCTCTTACTTCTTCATCTGGTGCTACTAATAAGTAATCTTCTAAATTAGATTTAATTACTGTAACCTTTGGTCCATAAATTATTTGTACACCTACACCTTTATGAACTACTCCTGAAGCACCTGTTTGCTTTAATAATGCATCATTTACTAATTCTGCATTATGTACTGTACAACGTAATCTTGTAGCACAGCAGTCAACATCTGATATATTTTTCTTTCCGCCTAATCCTCTGCAGATCATTGCTGAAAGTTCATCTTCACTACCCGCGTTTCCGCCATTTTTCTTAGCGTCAACGTCGCTTCTCTTATAAAGCTTAACTTCTTCTGAATCATCTCTACCTGGAGTCTTTAAGTCTAACTTCTTAATTAAGAATGTGAATAATAAATAATATACTATGAAATATACTATACCAACAATTACTACCCAAATCCAGTTAGTTTTTGCATTTCCTTGTAATATACCAAATAAGAATAAGTCAATTAATCCACCAGAGAATGTCATACCAACACCAACTTGGAATATATGCATTAACATATATGCAAGACCTGCTAATACACAGTGAATACCATATAATAATGGTGCAACGAATAAGAATGTAAATTCAAGTGGTTCTGTAATACCAGTTATCATTGAAGTTAATGCTGCTGAAAGTAATAATCCTCCAACAACTTTTTTCTTGTCAGATTTAGCACATGTATACATTGCAAGTGCAGCTCCTGGTAAACCAAAGATCATTAGTGGGAATTTACCTGACATAAATCTTGTAGCTGATACGCTGAACTTAGTAATTCCAGGTGTAGCTAATTCTGCAAAGAATATATTTTGTGCACCTTCAATTAATTGTCCGCCAACTACTGCTGTACCACCAAGTGCTGTTTGCCAGAATGGTAAGTAGAATACATGGTGTAATCCAAATGGAATTAATAAACGTTCCATGAATCCATATACCCAAGTTCCTGCATATCCTGAATTTAATACTACATCTCCAACTTTATATATACCACTTTGAACAAATGGCCATACAAAGAACATTACTATACCAACTGCTAAATAAACTATTGCACTAATTATTGGAACAAATCTTGTTCCTCCAAAGAATGATAATACTTGTGGTAATTCTATCTTGTAGAATCTATTATGTAACGCCGCTACTCCTAATCCTACGATAATACCACCAAATACACCCATTTGTAATGAAGTAATACCTAATACTGATGCTGAAGCACCTTCAAGTAAAGCTTCTGTACCACCATTGATACTTATCATAGCACTAATTGATGCGTGCATAATAAAGAATGCTATAGCTGCTGATAAAGCTGCAACATCTTTTTCTTTTTTTGCCATACCTATTGCAACACCCATGGCAAATAGTATTGGCAGATTATCAAATACTATACTTCCTGCAGCACTCATTACTGTCAGAATTGAATATATAAATGTCCCTGGACCCATTATTTTCATAAGTCCATAAGCTTCTAATGTTGTAGTATTAGTAAATGAACTACCAACACCTAAAAATAAACCTGCTACTGGTAAAATAGCAATTGGAAGCATAAATGATCTTCCTACACGTTGTAAAACACTAAAGATTTTATCCTTCATATTTTTACTCCTCACTTTCTAAATTTAGTGGGATATTGAAGTTTACTGCTTTCTGTGCGCTAAAAAAGCACTAACTAACACAAATATCCCAAAGTATTTATGAATAGTTAATGCCTGCTTACCAGTTACATACCATTTCATTAACTTCATAATAACATCTTTAAGATAATTAGTCAACGTTTTCAAGAAACATTTTTTTTAATTATTCTTACTATTTCCAAATAACTAATTTTTTATGCTATTATTAAAGCATAAAGATAATGTACAAAGGAGCAATAAGTATGAAAAAAACTGTTAATGTAGTAGCTGCAATAATTGAAAATGAAAAACATGAAATATTATGTGCACTACGTTCAAAAGACATGACCTTAGCTAACCTTTGGGAATTTCCAGGTGGAAAAATAGAAGAAGGTGAAACTATTTCCGAAGCAATCGTCCGTGAAATTAAGGAAGAATTAGACTGCCATATAGAATTTATTAACATTTTTCATGAAAATACCTGCGAATATGATAATGTAATAGTTAATTTAATTTCCACTAAATGCAGGCTGATCAGCGGAACACCTAAAGCCTCAGAACATGCCAAAATAATATGGCTGCCAGCAGAATACTTATCAACATTAATCTGGGCAGCAGCAGATATTCCTTCAGTAAACAAATTAGCTACGGATATATAAAATAAATAAAGAAGCTTATACCTTTAAAATATGAGATAAGCTTCTTTTATTATTGCTATTTATATAATACGTTCATAGATATTTATTATATTTTCTTTTCTTGAAGTATGAGTCTTATTAATATAATTAAATAATTGTACCTGCCACTCCTTATCAATTATATCAAATTTACTTTCTTCTAAAGGAAGCATAATAAATTTCATTATTAAGGCAAGCTCTTCATCACTTAACTCATTAAAAACTTCAATATATTCATCTCCGTAAATACACTCCGAATCCAATATATCTACTAAATCCTCGAGACTCCTTATATTTTCCCTAATAATCTGTATTTTTCCTTTTACATCATTACATTCGATAACTTCCTGATAAACATCTCTAAAATCATCATTACTCATTTTTTCACTATCAATGAATGCTATAGGCTCTTCTCCTTCTCTTTCTTTATCAATAATAAAAATAGTATTAAGCTTATCTAATTCTGCTGTAATATTAATTCTAGAAATCAATTTATCTAAGTCCTCTGAAATATAC
>CAKVNP010000066.1 GCA_934777095.1 uncultured Clostridium sp.
TCTGTGTTACTCTGTGTGCTCTGTGGTGAGTTCTGACAGCTCTTGTTTTTTATCGTTTATAAATCAACTTATTTTTATTAATTTTTATGCTTCATTTAATAATGTAAAAAGCGGTTTTCACCGCTTTTTATTTACCACAACACTTTTTATACTTTTTGTTACTACCACAAATACAAGGATCATTTCTACCTATCTTAACTTCATTAACAACCCTTTGTTCCATTTTAGAAACTTCATCTTGGCTATATCCATTTAATGACCATCTTTTAATAGTCTTTGCAAAATGTTCTAATTCATATGTAAATATATTTCTTTCATCATCTGATTCTATTTCATACGCTTCTAGGAATATATCAACTGCTTCATTTATATCCATTTCATTTTTAATTCCAACAGTAAAGCAATCCATTTCTTCCTTTAAAATATTTTTATCAATAACAAACATTTCACCAATAGCTCTTTCAAGATTAGCTCCACGCTTATTTTCTTCCATAAAGTCTGGCGCACCAGCTTTAATTAATGACTTTTTGTCAAACTTACATATGTATTTAGAATTCTCTTGTTGAAGCTTTTGAATTTTATCAGCATCTTCTACATCGATATGACATAATCCATCTTCTTCTATAACATAGTCATAACCTAATTCTTCACCATCAGCAATAAGATCTTTAATATACTCTTCAGTAAATACTGTGCTATATAATCCTTCTAAGCTTTCTTTAATTGCTGTATATTTTATTACTCCGTAATAATAAGTCATACCTGCAATAACTCTAATTAATTCCGTTCTTAATCTAGCTACTGAAGATATTTCATTATTAATTTGGTTCTTTAAGCTTTCTCTTAACTCTTCAGGTAATATTACGTACAGTTCCTCATCCATTGTACCTGTAAATACTATCCCTCTATTCCTTAAAAAGTTAGAATAAATTAAATGGCTGCATTCATATTTTTTAAGTCCGTTCTCATTAATTAAATCTATTAAAAACTTTAAAGTATTTTCTTCTAATGAAGCTAATAATTTATCTTGGCTCTCAACTATTACATTTTTAAGCTTTTCAACTGCATCTGCCTTCTTTAATGTAGTCATTCCTTTAACAGAATACTTTTTAGCTACTTTAACTAATTCATCTTTAGTCATCTTGCTTAATAACGCATCAAGGGTATTTTCATCAACTGCATTTTTCCATAACTTTTCTACACTTTTAATGTCAGCTTTTATTATGTCCTCTTGTAGTTTATTCTTATCTTCCATTAAACTTCCGTCACCCCATATCTTATTTTTCAAAAAAAATCACATCTTTTATTATATATGTTTTTTACTTTTAGTCAAAACTTTTATTCTTTATGATTATCTCATTCTTTATTATTTTACCTAATAATAGTAACTTTCAATCATAACTTTTACTATATCTGGATAATACCATTGAAGAGTATTTCTATTAAGAATACCAAAACTTTCTTTACCACTGCTAGCATTATTATTATCCCACCATATACATGCTATACCTCTTTTTTTCGCTTCCTTAACAATATACCCCGCTAATTTAGTTCTGTCTGCTAAGTTATTTTTATTTATAGAGCCAAATTCACCTATCACTACTGGGATACCCTTTAAAATAAAAGCATCATAATATCTATCAAGCTCATCTTTTATGACTTTTTTATCACTGTTAGACCCCCAGCTATTATCTCCTTTTTCATTCATAGCAAAATCATATGGCGTATAGGCATGTATTGTTACTATAATGTTATCATCAGTTGGCACCTGTAGTCCATTAATTACCGCTTCCAGGCCTGAGCCTGCATATGTAGGAATCATAATAGCCCTCTTCTTATTATTTCCTCCTGTAGATCTAATAGCATTTACTGCTGTCAGATTTAATTTATTTACAACATCCCTGGACTCTTCTGTACCTTCATTCCACTCATACTCTGTACCTGCTAATCTAGGCTCATTAATAGTTTCAAATATTAAATGCTTATCATAGCTTTGAAAATACTCTGCAATTTGCAGCCAAAGCTTTTCTAGCTTATCCATAGCTGCCCACTCATTATTATATGTAGGTATACACCAATCTTCATCATGATGGACATCGATAATTGCATACATTTCATTATCTATGACATAATCAACTACCTGCTTTACTCTATCCATCCACTCTTGATCTACTTTATATTCTGGATATCCCCCCATATGCTGTCCCCAGCTAACAGGAATTCTTACTGTTTTAAACCCAGCTTCCTTTACAGCATCTATCATTTTTTTAGTTGTTACAGTGTTTCCCCACGCGGTTTCATAATCAGCTACCTCTTCCACTAATCCCCCTTCTATTTTCGAATCTAAAGAATTACCTAAATTCCATCCCACTCCCATATCTGATACAATTTCAGCCGAACTTCTCATGGAAACCTTTGAACTGCACCCCATTTCAACACTCCCTACAATAATTAGTATAAATAGTACCATTATAGTTTTTATTTTATTTTTTATCATTATTGCCTTTATCCCTTCTAAAGGTTACTTAAATATTATGTAAACTTATTTTTTATTATTTCAAATCATAATATTATATATTTGCCATTTAATCATATCATTAAACAAAGGGCGTAAAAATAATTTTCTATTTTTACACCCTTAAATTCTATTTTGCTATACCTATATCTTTTCTAAAATATTTTCCTTCAAAGTTTACCATTTCTACTTTCTCATATGCATCTTTTCTTGCTGCCTCTAAATCTGAACCAACACCAACTACTGATAATACTCTTCCTCCGCTAGTTTTTAGTATGTTATCTTCAAGCTTTCCACCTGCAATAAATACACTATCTTTAATGCTAGGATCTATTGTTATTTCATATCCTTTATTAAACTTTCCAGGGTATCCCTTTGAAGCAAGTACTACATTAATACATACTTCATTTTTCCATTTAACTTCAACTTTAGATAGCTCTTCATTTAATGCTGATTGAATTAAATCTACTAAACTACTTTCCATTAAAGTAAGTACAGATTGTGTCTCTGGATCTCCCATTCTTACATTATATTCCAAAAGATATGTGCCCTTTTTAGTTATCATAAGTCCAAAGAAAATTATTCCCTTAAAATCAAAGCCTTCTTCCTTAATTCCTGTTAAAGTTTTAGCCATTATGTTTTCTTCAAAATCTTTCATAACTTCTGTAGTTACATAAGGATTAGGTGCTAACACACCCATACCGCCAGTATTAGGTCCATTGTTCCCGTCAAAAATCTGTTTATGATCCTTAGCTGAGATAAAAGGAATAATGGTCTTACCGTCAGTTATTGATAAGATTGAGGCTTCTACACCCTCTAAGAATTCTTCAATTACTATTTTCTTTCCTGCGCCATTAAATACATCATCTACCATCATAGAATCTACAGCTCTTAATGCCTCATTTTTATCATTACATATAATAACTCCTTTACCTGCTGCTAAGCCATCAGCTTTAATTACAACTGGATAGCTGCATTCATGTAAATATGCTAGAGCTTTTTCTTCATCAGTAAAAACTTCATATTCCGCAGTCTTTACCCCATATTTTTTCATGAAATCTTTTGAAAATGCTTTACTTCCTTCTAATCTTGATCCATTTTTATCTGGCCCAAATATTTTTAAGCCCGCTTCCTTAAATTTATCTGTAATTCCTTTTGTCAGTGGATCTTCAGGCCCAACCACTGTAAGTTCAACATTATTTTCCTTAGCAAAATGAATCAGCTCATCTATTTCAGTTATATTTACATTTTCACATTTACTTTCTAAAGCCGTCCCACCGTTACCCGGTGCCACAGATATCTTTTCAACTTTATCATCCTGTGCCATTTTCCATGCTAAAGCATGCTCTCTTCCACCAGAACCAACTAATAATATCTTCATCACCAATTCCTACCTCTCACCATTATATAATGATGAATGATGAGTGATGAATGATAAATTGAGGGAAAATTCCTTTGTTAAGGAATTTAAATAAAATATATTTTAAGAAACTCCAATAGGAGTTTCAACATTAATTCATCATTCATAATTCACGATTCATCATTTCAACGAAACTCCCTCCGGAGTTTCTTCCTTAATAAATTATCTCAAAAGTATATGATAACGGAAAAAACATCTAATTAATTTTTAGAATCTTATCTTTTGAATAAGCTATATAGCGTTAAAAAAGTTTTATTGTCTGAACGAAGTGAGTTTAAAACTTTTAGCTATATAGCTTATTCAGGAGATAAAGATTCTTAATTAAATTTGCAGTTTTTGGAGTTATTATATGCTTTAATGTTTAAAGTGTCTTACTCCGGTAAATACCATTGCTATTCCATGTTCATTGCAGGCATCAATTGATTCTTGATCTCTAATAGATCCACCTGGTTGGATTATTGCGGTAATTCCATATTTAGCACAATCATCTACAATATCTCTAAATGGGAAGAACGCATCTGAAGCTAAAAGTGTTGCTCCTTGACCTCTTCTTAAAGCATCTTGTGCAGGCCATATTCTATTAACCTGTCCTCCACCAATTCCTACAGCTACTCCATCTTTAACTGTAACTATTGCATTTGATTTAACATACTTAACCACTTTCATGCCAAATAATAAATCTTTCATTTCTTCATCTGTTGGTGCTTTTTCAGTAACAACTTTAATTTCATCAATAAGCTTTCTGTCTTCTTCCTGCACTAAAATACCTCCATCAACAGTTACCATATATTTATCTGCACATGGTTTATGGTTACATTTAATTACTCTTAAATTTTTCTTTCTTCTAAATATTTCCAAGGCTTCTTCATCATAATCTGGTGCTGCAATAACTTCTAAGAAAATCTTAGCCATTTCTTCAGCTGTTTCTTTATCAATCTCTTTATTTATTGCCACTATTCCACCATAAATAGATTCTGGATCTACATCATGAGCTTTTTTATAAACTTCAAATGGAGTCTGTCCAATTGCCACACCGCAAGGAGTATTATGTTTTAATGCACAGCAGGCAGTTTCTTCAAACTCATTAGCAACTTTCCAAGCTATATCTAAATCTTTTATATTGTTGTAAGATAATTCTTTACCATTTAATACTTCAAAAGAGTTCATTGCTCCATCAAACTCAGTAGAAGTATAATATGCTGCACTTTGATGTGGATTTTCTCCGTATCTTAAGCTCTGTTTCTTTTTATATGATACTGATAGATATTCAGGATATTCTTCATCTCCTAATAAGAAATTAGAGATAGCCGCATCATATGCACTCATTAAGTTAAATACTTTTCCTGCTAATTTCTTTCTTAATCCATAGCTCACATCGCCTGTTTCTTTCACTTCTTCCATAACTGCTGCATAATCATCTTTATCAGAAATTACTACTACATCTTGAAAATTCTTAGCAGCTGCTCTTAACATTGTTGGTCCGCCAATATCAATAAACTCTACCTTTTCCTCAAAAGATAAATCTTCTCTTACTTTTTGGAAGAATGGATAAAGATTTACGATTACCATATCTATTGTGTCAATATTATGTTCTTTTATTGTATCCATATGATCCTTATTATCTCTAATAGCTAATATTCCCGCATGTATATTAGGATGTAATGTTTTTACTCTGCCATCAAGCATTTCTGGAAAATTAGTTATTTCATTTACTTCTGTTACCTTTACGCCATTATCTTCTAAGTGCTTATAAGTTCCCCCAGTGGATATTATTTCAACACCATTTTCTTGTAAAAACTTTGAAAAATCTAAAACTCCACTTTTATCAAATACACTTATCAATGCTCTCTTAATCATATGAAAACCTCCAAAATTCTAATCAATTTTAACTCTTTTATCTATAAGATGAACTTTGCCCCTGCTTATTAAATCTATTGCTTTTGGTAATAATATATGTTCTTTTTCAAGAACTCTTTTTTGTACCATTTCTGCAGTATCTTCAAAATATACTGGTACAACTTCCTGAAGTATTATTGCCCCACCATCTACTTCATCATTTACAAAGTGTACCGTACATCCTGTAAATCTAACCCCTGATTTAATTACTGCATTATGGACATTCATACCATACATCTTATCCCCACAAAAACTTGGAATAAGTGATGGATGAATATTAATTATTTTATTCTCAAATTCTTTTAAAATATCACCTTGTAATATTGAAAGATAACCAGCTAAAACTATTAAATCAACCTTCCCCCTAGTTAATTCTAAAACCCTGTTAGATGTCTCATCACCATACTCTTTCTTTGATACTACAAAAGTCTTAACCCCATGTTTTTTCGCTCTTTCAAGACCATAAACCCCTTCTTTGCTTGAAATAACCATTTCAACTTGAAACGGACATGTTTTATCATGTCCATAATCTAAAATAGATTGAAGGTTTGTCCCGCCTCCAGATATCAATACTGCTATCTTAAGCAAACTCCTTCACCTCCAGATATTACAGATCCAATTTCATAAGCCTTTTCCCCCATATTTTCTAAGGCTTCAATAACAGCTGTAACATCTTCTTCATTAACACATAATACAAAACCTATCCCCATATTAAATGTATTGTACATATGCTCTCTAGCTACACCTTTTTCAATCATATTTTCAAATATTGCTGGTATTGGATAGCTTGCTTTATTAATTTCCGCTGTTAATTCTCTTCCATTAAACATTCTTGGAACATTTTCAATAAATCCACCGCCAGTAATATGTGACATACCTTTAATCTTAAAACTTTCTAAAAGTTTTAAAACAGGTTTAACATATATCTTAGTTGGCTCAATTAAAGTTTTCCATACTTCTTCACCATTAAACTCTTCATTTAAATCTGGATATAGTTTTCTTACTAAAGAAAAACCATTGGAATGTACACCCGAAGAAGCTATTCCTATAAGCTTATCACCAGGTTTAATATCTTTACCATTTATAATTTCATCTTTATCTACAATACCTACTGCAAATCCTGCAATATCATATTCTCCTTCTTTATAGAACCCTGGCATTTCAGCAGTTTCGCCACCAACCAAAGCACATTCTGACTGTAGACATCCATCTGCTACACCTTTAACTAAATCTGCTGATACTTCAGCTTCTAATTTCCCACAAGCAATATAATCTAAGAAAAATAAAGGTTTAGCTCCATGGCATAAAATATCATTTACACACATAGCCACACAATCAATACCTACTGTATCGTACTTTTTTGTCTTAAAAGCTAATTCTAACTTTGTACCAACTCCATCAGTTCCTGATACTAAAACTGGTTTTTTGTATCCTTCTGGCAGCTCAACCATGCCGGCAAAACTTCCTAAGCCATTTAATACATATTCACTCATTGTTTTAGCTGCATATTCTTTAATTAACTTTACTGATCTATATCCTTCTTCTATATTGACTCCTGCTTCTTTATAAGTTATCATCACAAAACCTCCATAATTTTAAGCATCTTTTTCGGCCTCAATTGGTGTAGCTACTGGATAAATTCCATTAAAGCAGCCTACACAATACCCCTTGTCTTCATCAAAACAGCCATACATGCCTTCCATTGATAAATAGCCAATGTAATCAGCTCCAATAGTTTCTCTAATTTCCTCAAGTGAATGGTTAGCTCCAATAAGATCTTTTCTATATGGAGTATCTATACCGAAATAACAAGGATACTTTACTATAGGTGATGCAACTAAGAAATGTACTTCCTTTGCACCCGCTTTTCTTAATGATTCTACCAAATGCTTAGATGTAGTACCTCTCACTATTGAATCATCTATTAAAATTACTCTTTTACCTTTAATATTCACCTTTAATGGATTTAATTTGACTGCAACAGCTCTTTCTCTAATTTCCTGTGATGGCGTGATAAAAGTCCTGCCCACATATCTATTTTTAACAAATCCTGTATCGTATGGTATACCAGATGCTTTGGCATAGCCTACAGCAGCAGGAATACCTGAATCTGGTACGGCAACTACTACATCTGCATCTATTGGATGTTCTTTATATAATCTTTCACCAGTTCTCACTCTGCATTCATGAACATCTAAACCATCTATCATAGAATCTGGTCTTGCGAAGTAAATATATTCGAAAGCACAAGTCTGACATTGAGTATTTTCTGAATATCTAAAAGAATTTACCCCATTTTCATCTATTACAATCATTTCACCAGGTTCAATATCTCTCACTAGTTCTGCACCAACTGCATCTAAAGCGCAGCTTTCAGAAGCTAAAATATATCCTTCATCTATTTTTCCAAGGCAAAGTGGTCTTATTCCATGTGGATCTCTTACTCCAATAAGCTTCTTTTCAGTAAGGATAACCATTGCGAAAGAACCTCTAACAGCCTGAATTGCATCTAAGATTGCTCTTTCAACACCTTTTTTGGCCCCTCTTGCAATTAAGCTGGCAATTACTTCTGAATCGATTGATGTATGAAATACATGTCCTGCATCTTCTAATAATTCTCTTATTACATTTGCATTAACTAGCGTTCCATTATGAGCCATAGCTATTGAGCCTAATTTACTTTGTGCAAGTAATGGCTGGGCATTTTCAATTCTTGTATCACCTGAAGTAGAATATCTAACATGTCCAATTGCAGCAAATCCTTTTAAACTATTAATATCCTCTTGTGAAAAAGCTTCAGTAATCAGCCCCATCCCCTTATGCATATTAATATTTTCCCCATCAGCTACTGCAATACCTGCACTTTCTTGCCCTCTATGCTGCAATGCATATAATCCATAATAAGTAAGTGAAGCAACATCAAGAGGCTTATTGGAATATACACCAAAGACACCACATTCATCTTTAAACTTATCATTACTTGGATCCATAATAATATTGTCAACCTTCATCCTCAAATACCTCCATTGCTAATGATGAATTATGAATGATAAATTAAGGATGAAACCCCTTCTGGGGTTTCAATAATTTCTATTTAAAGAAATTCCCTAATG
>CAKVNP010000067.1 GCA_934777095.1 uncultured Clostridium sp.
TAAGACTTAAAAGAATTGCTGGTTTTGTTATATTAACTATATTCTGTTCAATTTTCAAAGACCATTTTCTTCGTCGCTCTCAAGCGACTTTATTATCTTATCATCTCTCATGATTTGTGTCAACACTTTTTTAAAAGTTTTTCACATCTCATTAAGAGCTGTTTTATCAACTAAGCATCACTCATTTAAGTATCTTGCCCTGTCGACGTACTTTAGTTTATCATTTATTATCTGCCAAATTCTACTCATTTCCTCGATATTATGAAATTATTCTCACATTTCTTTGTTTTTCTCCATAATACTACCTAATTCTTCTATTGATACACCCGGCTCAGTTAAAGAATATATATCATTTATATACATATATAAGCAGTTCATTCATTGACAGTTATTTACCATTTATATATAATTAGCTTTATTAAAAAGGTATGACTATTTTCGGTAATTAGCCTATACCATTTTATTTTACCTATGCAAAACAAAATACACTATTGAAAGGAAGTGACCCCTGAATACATTCAGGAAATATTATGGCAAACTTTTTTAAAAACCTATTTAAATCAAAGTCAAAAGTTGAGGAAGCTCCTAAAAACTACTTAGTAGCTGTTTCAGATGGAGATATTATCCCATTATCAGAAGTACCAGATCCAGTATTCGCTGAAAAAATGGCTGGAGACGGAGCTGCAATAATGATAAAAGGAGATACTGTTGTTGCTCCTGCTGACGGAGAATTATCATTAGTATTCCAAACTAAGCATGCATTTGCTATGACTCTAGAAAACGGATTAGAGCTATTAGTACATATAGGTATTGATACTGTATCTTTAAACGGAGAAGGGTTTGAGCAATTAGTTGAAGCTGGTAAGAAAGTTAAAGCTGGAACTCCTATCATTAAAATTGATAGAGAATTAATCTTAAGCAAAGGCTTCTCATTAGCAACACCTGTTTTAGTAACAAATGTTGATTCAGCAAAAGCTATTACTCCAGTTCAATCTGGTACAGCAACAGCTGGTGAAACAGTAGTTGTAAACTTTGAAGTTTAATAATCTGTAATATAAAAAGCTGTATCCATTTGGATACAGCTTAAATTATTTTTGAATAAGTAATATGATCTCTCCACTTTCCATTTAAATATAGATACTTTTTGTTTATACCTACCTCTTCAAATCCACAGCCTAACAATACGCTCTTTGATTTATTATTTTCTAATAATACAGATGCTTCAATTCTATGAAGATCCAAATAATCTTTACTATAATTTAATACTAAGGAAACTGCTTCTTTCATATAACCGTTGCCTTCAAATTCTTTATCTATTGAATAGCCTAGTATTCCACTCTTGAATACTCCATATACTATATTAGATAGTTTAATCTTCCCAATAAGCTTTCCTTTTAGATATATACCTAAATCACAGCCTGAACCTGTCATCAATTGCTTATAACTTTCCATTAATATTTTCTTCTGCGTTTCATATGTATAGAAGCTTTTATCCCTTGAAGGTTCAAAATCTCTTAAATGTTCTTCATTTCTAATATAATAATTCAATAATTCTTCCGCATCATTTGGTGTAAAGTTCCTGATTGTAATTCTTGGTCCTTTTAATTCAACATTATTAATCTTACTACAGTTTGCATATTCATTCCTAGTAATACCTAGACCCAGTTCATCTAGTGGAACACCATTAACTACTAAATTTTCAGTTAAAATAGCTTCTAGTACAAACCCCATATCTAAAAAAGGAGCTAAATTAGTAGTTTCACTTACAAAGAAGTTAGCTTTATAAATGTTGCCATCCTTAAAAATCGTCTTTAATATAGTATCCACTGATTTTTTTAGCAGATCATAATTGCTTTCTCTATAAAATTTAAATTTAACAGTACATCTCTTATTTTCTTTATCTAATTCTGATATTGTAAATCTTCCTGCTACAATACTATCTTTATCTTTAATAACATAATCATTAGAGGTGCCTTTTATTAGTTCTATTCTGACTTCCCTTTGATTTTCCATGACTTTTTCTCCTAAAATCTTATTTCACTGATTTTATTATACAAACAAATATATATAAAACTCAACAAAAGAATATATTATTTGCTAGATTAATATAAAATTATGTTACATAATTAATAAAGGCTATTGCATCATTATTTGATACAATAGCCTTTACCTAATAATATAACTTATCTTACAGCTATATCTTTAATAACTTCTCCACCGATAATCATTCCTGCTACTGGTGGTACAAATGAAATACTGCCTGGAGTCTGTCTTTTTCCTGAAGGAACTGCTCTTCCTTTGTCTGGCTTCATTGGAAGCTCCTCTGAATAAACAACCTTAAGCTTTTTTACGCCTCTTTTTTTCAATTCATATCTCATAACTTTTGCAAGAGGACATACTTTTGTCTTATATATATCTGAAACTCTAAACATAGTTGGGTCTAATTTATTACCTGTACCCATAGAGCTTATTAATCTAATATCATTTTTATAGCAATATTCAGCTAAAGCAAGCTTAGAAGTTACTGTATCAATTGCATCAACAACATAATCTATATCATCTGTAATTAATTCTGATATATTATCTGCTGTTAAGAATTCCTGTCTTGCTTCAACATTACATTCTGGGTTAATTAAAAGAACTCTTTCCTTCATAGCTTCAACCTTTACCATATCTACAGTCTTAGGTGTAGCATGAATCTGTCTATTTATATTTGAAATACATACAGTATCATTATCTACTAATACTAAATTTCCTACACCAGCTCTAGTAAGCGCTTCAACAACAAAGCTGCCAACTCCGCCTACACCAAATACTATTACTTTAGCATTTTTTAATTTTTCTATTCCCTCTTCTCCTATAAGCAATTCTGTTCTGCATAATGGATTTAATGACATACTACTCTCTCCTTTTAGGATAATATTATATATTTAGTAATAATTTTAGAACATAGCGATAATTAATTCAAGATATTCCTATCGGAATTTGCATATTTTATTTATATTATAGGAAGAATAGATAAATTAATACAGGTTATTCTAGTTACATATTGTTAATTTTAAGGTTAAATGTATATAATATAAGTTAAGAATAAAAATTTTGGAGGTTTCTTATGATATTAGGAATAATAGGGGCAATGTCTGAAGAATTAGAAATTCTTTTAACTCATATGACAATAGAATCTAAAGAAGAAAAAGCAAAAATGACTTTCCACAAAGGTAAACTATGGGGAAAAGACGTAGTTGCAGTAGTATGTGGTATTGGTAAAGTAAATGCTGCAGTATGCACACAGCTATTAATCAGCGAATACAATGTTACATCTATCGTGAATGTTGGTGTAGCTGGTGGAATAGGCAAAGAAATATATCCTGGTGATGTAGTAATAGCCACTAACCTAGTTCAATATGATATGGATACAACTGCTTTTGGAGATCCAATGGGACAAATTCCAAGATTAGATACTTTTGACTTTAAATGTGACGAAAAATTATTTGAAGTTGCTAAAGAAGCATGTGCTGAAGCTGGAGATTTTAATACATTCTCTGGTAGAATTGTCTCAGGAGATATGTTCGTTGCTTCAGTTGATAAAATCCAATGGCTTGAAAAAGAATTTGGTGCATTAGCTTGCGAAATGGAAGGTGCTAGTATTGCTCATGTATGTTACTTAAATAGTATACCTTTTGTTGTAATCAGATCTATATCTGATAACGCTAATAATGGAGCACATATGGACTTTGAAAAGTTCACACCAATTGGAGTTAAAAACTCTACTACAATATTAGAATCAATGATAAAAAAATTATAACAAAAAATGGCAGTCTATTATAAGGCTGCCATTTTTCTATGCTTTTTATTCTTATACATATTTTCATCTGCTTTTTTAATTAAGTTATGAATATCATTAGCAACATCATCTGAATATGACATACCTATTGATATTTCTATAGGTATGTCCACATTTATTTCATTGTGTTTATTAATTTGTTTCATTAATTCATTATAATAAAATTTCATTTCACTTTTTACTATCTTCTCAATAAGTATTAAAAATTCATCGCCGCCCAATCTTATAGTAACAGCATTATCAGAAAATATTTTCATAAGTATATTAGAAATATTAATTATTAATTATTAATTCATCACCTTTATAATGACCAAATTTATCATTAATTATTTTTAAATTATCTAAATCACAATATATTACGCCTAAAGGAATACTATCTCCATTAATTTTATTGATATATTTTTCCAAATACGCCTTATTGTATAATCCTGTCAAAAAATCCGTGTAGCTCATTTCTAACAATTTATTTTCCATACATTTTATCTCAGATATATCTCTACAAGTTGCCTCTATTGCTATTAATATTCCATTTTCATATATAGGAGTCACAAATTCTTCTAACCAAATATATTGTCCCTTCTTATTTAAATACCTAGTCTGAAAAGGCTTATTATAATCTGCAGTACCATTTAATTTACTTTCAAAAATATCCTTATCTTCAGGATGAAGCGCTGATAATGGAAAATTCTTATCATTAAGCACCTCTTCAACAGAATATCCTCCAATTTGTCTAGTATATGGAGTTATATATGAAAACTTCTTCTCTGGATAAATCTCATATCTATAAATTAGCCCCTTAGATCTATTAATTATATCAATTATTCTTTGATTTTCTTTATATTTATTATAATATTTAGTCACATCTCTCGCTGTAATTATTCTCTCTATCACTCCATCTGAATCTATTATTTCATTAATATTAATATCTAATATTATTTCAGTACCATCCTTTTTATAGAACTTATAGCTAATATCTTTTCCATCACTACTATTTTTAAATACGCAGTCTATTTCATAATTTATATATGTATTTATAATTTCATCCTGGCTATACCCTAATATTTTAATACTATTTTCACTTACATATGTTACTTTCCAATTTTTATCACACTTAAGTAAAAGTTCTCTTCCATAATAATCTCTTAAATTATCACTAGCTGTCATTAACCCACCTCTAATTAGCAAAAAAATAATACCACTTCCATTTTAATCTATTTTTTATTGTATATAAACAAAAAAGATATCAAAATAAAATTTCAATATCTTTTTTAAATCTATATTAGTCTAATTTATGAACAAATATTCCACTTCTAGGCTTAGGTTCAAACCAAGTTGATTTTGGAGGCATTATTTCGCCTGCATCAGCTATACTCATAATATCTTCTATTGTTGTAGGGAACATAGAAAAGCTCACCTTCATATCTGAATCTGCTCTTCTTTCCAGTTCCTTAACACCTCTTATACCGCCAATAAATTCAATTCTATCAGACTTAGTAGGATCTTTAATTCCTAAAATAGGTGCTAAAAGATTATTCTGCAGGATAGATACATCCAGCCTTTCTATTGGATTATTTTCATTAAATGTTCCATCTTTAGCCTCCAATACATACCACTGTTTATCTAAATACATCCCAAATTCATGTTTATTTTTAGGTTTTACAGCTTTATTATCAGCTGATCTGCTTATATTAAACATTTTGCTTACCGCTTCCATAAATTCAGGAGCGCTCATCCCATTTAAATCTTTTACTGTCCTATTATAATCTAGAACTTCCAATTCATTATCAGGATAAATTATTGATAAAAAATAATTAAAGCCCTCTTCACCTGTATAACCAGGATTTTCTTGCCTTCTTCTTAAGCCAACCTTTACTGCTGACGCAGACCTATGATGTCCATCCGCAATATATAAATTGCCTACGTTTTTGAATAAATCTTCTATCTTATTAATTTCATCATCATCATCTATAATCCATACACGATGTCCATTGCCATCTTCTGAAATAAAATCATAGATAGGTTTATTCATCACCCATTTATTCATTATTTGTTCTATCTCTTTATTATTGCGATAAGTCATAAATATTAGTCCTGTATGCGCATCACAATAATCTACATGGTTTATTCTATCAATTTCTTTATTATTTCTCGTCTTTTCATGCCTCTTAATAACATTATTGATATAATCATCAATAGAAGCACAACTTACCAAGCCCTTTTGCCCTCTGCCATTCATAATCTGCTCATAGATATAAAAGCACGGCTTATCCTCTTGTATATATAATCCATCATCTATCATCTTATTTAAAACATTCCTGGCAGTTTTATATACAATAGTCTCATACATATTAACATTTTGAGGAAGATTTATTTCCCCACGGTCCACATGTAAAAAGGAATATTTATTATCCTTTACCATTTCCCTAGCTTCTTCACTGCTCATTACATCATAAGGCAATGCTGCTATCTCTGAGACTAACCTTTCTACTGGCCTGAATGCTTTAAAAGGTTTTACTATCGCCATTATTTATCTCCTTTGTCTTAATGAATATCTTTAAATATTTCTGCAATAATATCTACAACTTCTTCACCAATTCTTTCCTGTGCCTCAATAGTTGCAGCCCCTATATGAGGTGTTACACTTACCTTAGGATGATTAACAAGCCTTTCATTTTTAGTAGGCTCTTCCTCATATACATCAATACCTGCACCAGCTACTTTTCCTGAAGCTAAGGCATTTATTAATGCTTCCTCATCAACAACCTTTCCTCTAGCACAATTAATTAAATATACACCATCCTTCATAAGTTCAAACTCCTTACTACTTATTAAAGCACCAGCATTCTTATCATAAGGAACATGTAGAGAAATATAGTCTGATTTCTTTAAAACATTTTCCAAAGAATTGAACTCATATTTCACACCTTCTTGTGCACCAAATATATCTGTATATATTACATCCATCCCTAAAGCTTCTGCTTTTTGGGCCAAAGACCTGCCTATTCTGCCCATCCCTATTATGCCTAAAGTCTTACCCATTATTTCATGGCCCTCATACTTTTTCTTATTCCATTGACCATTTCTCATAGTATAATTTGCAACACCTACATATCTCGCTACAGCCAGCATATGGGCCAATGCAAGTTCAGCTACAGAATTAGAACTTGCATTTGGTGTATTTCTTACCATTATCCCTAGCTTGTCTGCATATTCAGCATCAATATTATCTATGCCTACTCCTGCCCTGATAATCAGCTTTAATTTACCTTTAACTGCTTCATCTAAAATCTCTTTTCTTACTTTAGTTGCTGACCTGACAACCAGCACATCAAAATCCTTTAATACTTCTCCTAAAACATCTTTTTCATAATGATGCGTTTCAACTTCATATCCTAAACTTTCCAATTTATCAATAGCCCCTTGCTGCAGCCCATCATTAGCCAAAACCTTAATCATGTAAATTCCCCCAATTATTTAAGATTTAAAATATCGTTAATGTTTTCTAAAAGCTCATTGACTTCTGCTACTGTACAATCTGCCATATGAGCTATCCTAAAGGTTTTTTCCTTTAAGCTTCCATAACCATTTGATATCTGGAAACCTCTCTTACCTAACTCTTTATTAAGCTCTCCTACATTAATCCCTCTTGTATTCTTTACGGTAGTTAATGTATTAGATAAATAATTTTCATCTGGGAATAATTCAAAATATTTTTTAGCCCAGCTCCTTACTATCTCTGCCATCTCTATATGTCTGGCAAATCTATTTTCCAATCCCTCTTCATTTAATATATAATTTAGCTGATAATCTAAAGCATACATATGTGAAATAGATGGAGTTGAAGGATATTGATAATCCTTTTTCTGAATATATTTATATAGTGCCAATAAATCTAAATAAAAACCTCTATTTTTAACTTTTTCAGCTCTTTCCTTTGCCTTATTAGAAAAAGTACATACAGCCATTCCTGGAGGCAGCCCTAAAGCCTTCTGGCTTGAAGTAACACATATATCAATTCCCCAGTTATCTACTTCAATCCTAGTACCTGCTGCTGAACTTACTGTATCAACAATGAATACTACCTCTGGATACTTTTTAACTACTTCACCTATTTCTTTTATAGGATTCATTACTCCTGTAGATGTTTCATTATGTGTTACGGCTATCAAGTCATACTTTCCTGTTGACAATACTTCTTCAACTTTTGATACTTCCACTGCTTTTCCCATTTCAAACTCAAAAATATCAGCTGGCACATTATTATTTATAGCCATCTCATACCAGCGTTTTCCAAAAGCTCCAACAGAAAATACAGCAGCCCTCTTTGCTGTACAGGATCTTATTGCCCCTTCCATAAGACCACTTCCTGAAGTAGTTGAAAGTAATATTTCACTGTTTGTAAAAAATAACTTTCTTAAGTTATCACTAATTCTCCTTTGAAGCTCTGATGCTTCCTTACTTCTATGGCCAATCATCGGCCTCGCCATCTGTTGTAGTACTTCAGACCTTACTTCAACAGGCCCTGGAATGAATAATTTTTTGTGCATAAAATACCCCCTACGATATAAAATATATTTATTGCTTTTTGATATTTTACTACTTTTTACATTTTTGTACAACTATGGTAGATATTTTTTTTAAATATTTTACTATATTATGCAGATATGATATTTTTGTTGACTGTTTTTTGAAATAATAAAAAAAGCCAGCATAATATCATTAACTTATCCCTAAGTACATAATATTACGATGGCTCTCTACTTATTCCTCGTCAAAAATCAATACTGATTCAGTTTCTCTACAATACTTTACGCATCTGCATTGTCCTAAATGCCTTGGACATTTATAACAAAGGCAGCCTTTATCGTCACCATTGCATCTTCCTTTTTCTTTTTCTATACAATATAAACAATTAACACCATTTCCTGCTGGCACTTTAGTCTTCCCCCTATCTCAATGATGAATTATTAAAATCATCTATTTTGGCATATTTATTTTTATTTTGGGCAATTTATTAATGTAAGTGATAACTCTAAAAAATTTATTACTTACTGCAGAAAGGGTGTAAGCGGATGTAGTG